>NZ_JBMDIS010000030.1:0-69411 GCF_057808775.1 Pseudomonas sp. FG86
GCTGCGCAGCCCAACGCGGGGCAAGCCCGCTCGCCACAACAAACCCGCTCGCCACCGTTACAGTGTTCCTCCTTAACTGACTGGCATTAGGGCAAGCCCCCTCTTCACATGGCTCAGGCCAACCCAGACTCCACCAGCAGCGCCTCAAGTCCCATCAAATCCGGCACCTTCGCCACATGTTCTCCAACCTGCACCGCTGCCAGTTCCAATGGGCACAGCGGCACGTCCACATAGCTCAATTCGCTATCGAGCTTGTACGACCGCGGAATCCCCTGGATCACCAGCGCAATAAACTTCAACGTCGGCCGCCCGCCCAGCGCATTCAACACCACAATCCGCGAGCGTTCGCCCGTCACGCTCGCCTCGCCGCACACCGCTTCAAAGCTGATCAACGGTATTTGCCGATCCCGCCAGGTCACTTGCCGCAGATACCACGGCGGTGCATCACTGGCCGGTTCGCCGCGTTGGAAGTCGATCAGCTCGGCAATGGCGACGTTAGGCAGCACCAGGTGGCGGTCGGCCAGGGGCAACAGCAGGCCGGTGAGTTGGCTGGTGCGGTGGTCAAGCATGGGACTTGCTCCAATAGGCAATGCTTTCCAGCAGCACCGACTCCTGGTAAGGCTTGCCCAGGTAGTCGTTGACGCCGATGGCCATGGCGCGGTCGCGGTGTTTTTGGCCGGTGCGGGAGGTGATCATGATGATCGGCAGGCGCATCAGCCGAGGGTCGTTGCGCACCTGGATAGCCACTTCGAAACCATCCATGCGCGGCATTTCGATGTCGAGCAGCATCAGGTCCGGGGTGTGTTCTTCGAGCACGGCAAGGGCGTCGATACCGTCCTTGGCGGTGAGGACGTTCATGCCGTTACGCTCCAGCAGACGGCTGGTCACTTTGCGCACGGTGACCGAGTCGTCCACCACCAGCACCAGCAGCGGCCGCTTTTTCAGCGGATCGTTGAGGATCAGGGGCGCATCGACTGCCTGGGCCGGCAAGGCCGGTTGCCGGGCGCGAATATGCGCCAGCAAGTCAATGATCAGCACCACGCGGCCATCAGCGAGAATGGTCGCCCCGGAGACGCCCTTCACCCCCGCGAATTGCGGCCCCAGGCCCTTGACCACGATCTCCCGGGTCCCGGCCATGGCATCCACATGCACCGCCACGTGCCGCTCATTGCATTGCACCAACAGCACCGGCACCGGCTGGTACTGGCCCAGCAGTTTCGGGCGGCTGACGGTGTGCAGCAGATCACCGAGGTAGAACAGTTCATACCGCTGGCCGGCGTACTCATAACGCGGCGGGTCTTGCTGGTAGTGCCCGGCCAACTCGTGGGGCAGCACGCGCACCAGGCCTTCGATGGTGTTGAGCGGGATCGCGTATTGGTCATCCGCGCACTGCACCATCAGCGCCCGGTTGACCGACACGGTGAACGGCAGGCGAATACGAAAATGCACGCCCGCGCCCGGTGTCGAGTCAATGAACATCGAACCGCCGAGCTGGCGCACTTCTTCATGCACCACATCCATGCCTACGCCGCGCCCGGAAATCTGCGTGATCTTTTCTGCCGTGGAGAAGCCCGGTTGCAGGATGAACTGCAACACGTCGCGGTCACTCATCTCTTGGTTGGGGTCGAGCAAACCGCGCTTGATCGCCTTGCGCCGCACCGCTTCCAGGGGCACGCCGGCGCCGTCGTCGCGCATGTCGAAGACGATATCGCCGCCTTCGTGGGTCAGGTCCAGGGTGATGCGCCCCTTCTCCGGTTTACCGGCCAACAACCGCGCATCGCGGGATTCCAGGCCATGGTCGACGGCGTTGCGCAGCATATGCTCCAACGGTGCCACCATGCGTTCCAGCACATTGCGGTCCATCTCGCCCTCGGCATTGCCGACCACAAACTCCACGTCCTTGCCCAACTCGCCGGCCACCTGGCGCACGATGCGCTTGAGGCGCGGCAGCATGCGTTCGAACGGCACCATGCGCGTACGCATCAAGCCTTCCTGCAACTCGGTGTTGATGCGGGCCTGTTGCTGCAACAGCTGTTGCGCATCCTGGTTACGACGCTCGAGGGTTTCCTTGAGGTCCACCAGGTCCGAAGCCGATTCGAACAGCGCACGGGAGAGCTGCTGCAACTGCGAATGGCGGTCCATTTCCAGCGGGTCGAATTCTTCATAGCCCAGGCGCTCGGCCTCGGCCTGCTGGCGACTGAGGATGCGCCCCTGGGTTTCAGTGTCGAGCCGGCGCAGTTGGTCACGCATGCGCTCGATGGTGGTTTCCATTTCGTTGAGGGCGATCTGTGCGTCGCTGACCTGCTGCTCGATGCGGCCACGGAAGATCGACGTTTCGCCGGCCAGGTTGACCAGGTCATCCAGCAAATCAGCGGAAACCTTCACCATGTCGGCGGCCGGGTCAACCGCCGCTTCGGCCTTGCTCGCCGGCAAGGCCACCGGGGCTACCGGCTCTACGCCGGGGTGTACCAGGCTTTTGATGCGCTCGATCAGCTTGTCCACCGGGCCTACCGGCACGCCATCGGCCACCGCATCGATCATCTGCGCCAGGCGGTCATGGCAGCCTTGCAACAGCGCGAAGAGTTCAGGGGACGGGCCGAGCAAGCCGGCGGACAGGCCTTCGTAGAGAAACTCCAGCTCATGGGCCAGGTCGCCAATCGGGCCGATCTCGACCATGCGCGCGCCGCCCTTGAGGGTGTGCAGGTCGCGCAGCAGGGTTTCCACTTCCTGGCGATTGTTCGGCTCAGCCTGCCAGCGCAGCAATGCGCTACCTGAACTGTCGAGAATATCGGCGGCCTCTTCGAGGAAGATATCCAGCAGTTCAGGATCCGCAGCCGCGCCTTGCGGTGCAGCGGTCGGCGCGGCAGGCGTGCTGCTCTGGCGAAACTCGCGCAGACGCGCGATCAGCTCGCCGGAGTCGCTCAGGGGTTGGTGGTGTTGCAGTTCTTCAAGTTGCAACGCCAGCCGTTCGTGACTGGCCATCAGCACCTGGGACAGCTCGGTGGAGTAGCTGTAGCGGCGGTCCGCCAAGCCTTCGTAAAGACACTCCAGCTCATGGGCCAGGTCGCCCACCGGGCCGATTTCGGCCATGCGCGCCCCACCCTTGAGGGTGTGCAAATCTCGATGTAACGACGACAACGGTGCCACGCCATCAGGCTCCAGCAACCAGCGCTTGAGGGACTGCCCGGCGCTGTCGAGGATATCCACGGCCTCTTCGAGGAAGATCTCGACAATCTCATCGTCCGGTACCGCTTCCTGGTGCAGCCGCGCCGTGGCGGCCCCCAGTTCGGCGATGTTCAGGGCACGGCTGCCGTCACTTTTGATCAGGCCGGTGGCAGAGGGGTCGAGGGCATCATCGAGCAGCTCGCGCAGGGCCTGTAACCGTGCCGGCACCGGGCTGATCTCCTGGCCGGCGGCCAGTTGGTCGAGCATGTTGATCAGCGCTTCATGGGCCTGTTCGGCTTCCTGGAAAAACCGCTCGCTGACCGCCAGGCTGCTCTCTTCCACAGCGCCATACAGGTCGAGCAAGGCTTCGCAGAGTTCGTCGATGGGGTGCAGGTCGGCGACGTGCGCGCCCTCCCCCAGGGTGGTCAATTCATCCAGCAATGCGGTGAGTTCCTGGCGCTCGCCGGGGTGTTGTTGCCAGCGGCGTAGCAGGCTTTCGGCGTCGAGCAGGATATCCATGCCCTGGGCCAGGAAGTCAGCGATCAGTTGTGGATCGCGCTTGATGCGCAGGCCGGTGCTGGGGGCGTCGAGCAGGGCTTCGAGCTGACGATCAAGCAGGCTCTGTGTGCGGCTGATCAGGTCCGTCGCGCCTTTGATCGGCACCAAGGGGTCGCTGTCCAGTTGCCGCAGCCCGCGTTGGAACAGGTCCTCGGCTTCCAGCAGCAACTCCACTTCATCCAGGTCCAACGGCAGGCGGTGAGCCTTGTACTCGCGGGTCAGGTGATCGAGTGGGCGCGCCAGTTCGGCGATCGGCAGCACGCCGGCCATGTAGGCGCTGCCCTTGAGCGTGTGCAGGGCGCGTTGCAGTTCATCGCTGACTTGCAGCGGCACATGCTCGGCGGCTTGTTGCAGGAAGTGATTGAGGCTGTCGAGGTGGGTCTGGGCCTCGTTGCGGAAAATCTCCAGCAACATCGGGTCATGGGCTTCGACGGCCGAGGCCTCAACCCCGCTGGCCAAGGCGTGGGCACGCGCGGCCAGGGTGTCGACCTCCTTGCGCTGGCGCTGGGCACCGGCGGCGAAGTCGGCGATCAGTTCCGGCAGCAGGGCGACCGCTTCATCCAGTACCTGTTGCACCTCGGGGCCGGGAGCCACGCTGCGCTCAAGCACGCGGTTAAGCAGGTTTTCCACGGCCCAGGCCAGCTCCGCCAGCACCAGGGCGCGGACCATGCGGCCGCTGCCCTTCAAGGTGTGGAAGGCACGGCGCATTTCGCCGAGGGCAGTTCTATCGGCACCGCTCGGCAGGTTGCGATGCAGCAGCTCAAGGACTTCTTCGGTTTCTTCGAGGAAGACGTCGCGCAGCTCCTCGTCAATCGGCTCTTCACCGGCCGGTGGCGGCAGCAGGCTACCGGGGCGTTGCTGGGCCGGCGGGTTCAGCCGCGAGGTGGGGCTGGCCAGGGCGTCGAATTGCGATTGGCTCGGTGAGGTCTCGGCCGACAATGCGCCCTCCGGCGCCACCAATGCCTGGCGCCAGGGTTTTTCCGCAGGCAGGTAACCCAGCGCCTCCAGGCTACGGGTGGCCAGCTCCAGCACGCGTTCGCCGGCGGCATCGGGGTCTTGGAGCATGCGTTCCAGGTAGTACTCCAGGCCGCTGATCACGTCGGCAAACTGCCCCAGCTGCGCCTCGGAGGGCACGGCGTCGTTGATCATCAGTTGTTCATCGACGTAAACGCTGCAACCGCGCATCAGGCTCGCTGCGCGTGGCAATGGGATCATCGCCAGGGCGCCGCGCACCTGGCTCAACAGTTCCGGCAAGGACTCCAGGCGCTGGCGCTGCCAATCGGCTTCGATGCAATCGATCACCAGCTCCTTGGCTTGTTGCAGGCACTGGCAGCACTCGCGGATCACCAGTTGGTGAATCTGGGTCAGGTCAGTGGTGGGCAGGCGGCTTTCTTCGCGGCTGTCCGGCTCGACGGTGCCGGCCATCCCCGCCAGCGTGGCTTCGACGTAGAGCAAGGCGCCGGCGACGTCCATCAGCACCGCATCGTTAGGTTCGCGCTGGCCCTGGGCCAGGCTCAGCACGACGGCAAGCTGGTCGATGATGACTTTACGCGGCTGACCAAACCCAAGCACCGCCAGGGTATCGGCAATCTGCCGCAGCGGCGCCAGCAGCGCCTCAAGGTCACGGGTGTGCTGACGGTCGCTGCGCACGAACAGGTCGAGACGTTCCTTGACCCGCACCAACTCCTCACACAAGGCACCGAGCACCGAGCCCATGGCATTGCGATCCGGCCCCGCCATGCGTGCGCGCTCGGCATCGACCAGGGCGCTGTCGGGCAAGGCTTCATCCAGGCCGTAGCGTTCTTTCAGGCTTTGCATACGCGGTGTCGGCCGGGTGACTTTGGCGACGTAGAACAACAGGCTCTTGAGCAGTTCGTCCGGCGCCGCCTGGTTGATACCGCCAATGCCCTGGGCCAGCAGGCGCTTGAGTTGTTTGTCGCTGGCCTTGAGCAGGCTGCGCAGCGCCGGGCTGTTGGCGATCACGCCGGTGAGCATGCCCTCGACCAGCGCCGAGGTGACTTGCCACAGCGGCAACAGCGGCGCGCCCTGGCACAACACTTCGAGCCGCGCGAACACCCGCGCCATGTCTTCCAGGTTGCTCGGGCCATGGTCTTCGCGCAGCAGGCCGGCCAGGGCTTGTTGCAGCAGGTGGTGCCACTGGCGCAGTTGCTCGGTCAGGTCCGGCGGCGCACGTTGGGCCAGTACTTCATTGGGCAAGGGCGCAATCGACAGCAGTTGCGGGCTGAACAGGCTGGTCTCCGACAACAGGCTTTCGCCGCGCGCACTGCGCAGGTCGTTGAGCAGCGGCAACACCACCAGGGGCAGGTCGCGGCGCGCGCTGTGGATACGGTCAAGGTACAGCGGCAATTGGCCCAGGGCCTGTTGCAGCAGGCGGATACTTTCTTCCCACTGGCTGACATGCCCGGTCTGGAGCGCCAGGGCCAACTGTTCGATTTCTTCGGCGAGCAGGGCCGCGCCGTAGAACTCGACCATCTGCAGGGCACCGTGCACCTGGTGGATACCGGCCAGGCACTGGCTGATCACATCGCCGTCATGGGTTTCGACAAACGCGTCCAGCGCCGAACGGGCCTGTTTCAGGGTTTCGGCAATGTCGCCCTTGACCCATTCGAGGGCCACGTAGTCGTGCCGATCAACCATAACTGCTCCGCTTAGAATTCATGGGTTGCTGGTAGTGCGAGATCTCCAGACAGATGGAGATCAAATGTGGGAGGGGCGGTGCGACGATTCGACTTGCCTCCGATGGCGGTGTATCAGTCAGCAAGTGTGTTAACTGACCCACCGCTATCGGGGGCAAGTCGAATCGTCGCACCGCCCCTCCCACACTTGGATCGCATTTCAATCATCTGCCTGCTTGGCCACAGGCAAGGTGAAACCCGACACCGACCTGCGCAACTGGCTGGCCATCTTCGCCAAATTGCCGATGCTTTCGGCGGTGGCGGTGGACCCCGAGGACGTCTGAGTAGTGATCTGCTGGATCACGTTCATGGTCAGGGAGATCTGCCCCGCCGACGACGTCTGTTGCTGCGCCGCATTGGAGATGCTCTGGATCAGCGCCGCCAGGGTTTTCGACACGCCTTCGATCTCTTCCAGCGCGACGCCAGCGTCCTGGGCCAGCCGCGCGCCACGCACCACTTCGGTGGTGGTCTGCTCCATGGAGATCACGGCTTCGTTGGTGTCGGTCTGGATCGCTCGCACCAGGGTTTCGATTTGCCGGGTGGCCGCCGACGAGCGCTCGGCCAGGCGCTGCACTTCGTCGGCCACCACCGCAAAGCCGCGCCCGGCATCCCCGGCCATGCTCGCCTGGATCGCCGCGTTGAGGGCAAGGATGTTGGTCTGGTCGGCGATGTCGTCGATCAGGCTGACGATGTCGCCAATCTCCTGGGACGACTCGCCCAGGCGCTTGATGCGCTTGGCGGTGTCCTGGATCTGCTCGCGAATGTTGTCCATGCCGTGGATGGTGTTGTGCACCACCTCGTTGCCCTTGTTGGCGATTTCCACCGAACGTTCCGCCACCGCCGAGGACTCAGCGGCGTTGGCCGACACCTGGTCGATGGACTGGGCCATCTGTTCGATTGCGGTGGAGGCTTCGGCGATCTGCTGGGCTTGATGCTCAGAGGCTTGCGCCAGGTGCATGGCCGTGGCCTGGGTCTCCTGCACCGCACCGGCAACCTGCCCGGCGGTGAGGTTGATGGTGGCGACCAGGTCACGCAGTTGGTCCACGGAGTAATTGATGGAATCGGCGATGGTGCCGGTGAAATCTTCGGTCACCGAGGCGGTGACGGTGAGGTCGCCATCGGCGAGGTCTTCGATTTCATCCAGCAGGCGCATGATCGCGTTCTGGTTGCGCTCGTTCTTCTCGGCGGTTTCATGCAGTTGGCGGTTGGTCTCACGCACCATCACCAGGCCGATCAGGATGATCGACGCCAGCGCCAGCAGGCCCAGCACATAACCGCCAATGGTGTCGAAGCTGCGTCCGCTGGCCAGGTTTTCAAAGCCGGTGGCCAGGTGCGAGGCTTCATCGAGCAGGGTTTGCGAGAGGTTGAAGATATTGCTCGCCGAGGCGCGCACTTGGAACAACTGCGGCGAGGTCTCGAGGATTTCATCCACGGAGCCGGAAACAAACTCGAACAGCTCGGCAATTTCTGCCAGCCGCGCACGGGCATCACGGTCTTCAACCTGGGTGATACGCAGGCCAGGGTTGCCATTGAGCATGCCATTAAGGACTTGGCCGAAGCGGTTGGCATCGCGGCCAAAGGCATCGGCGGCCTGCACGGCGGTTTCATCGCCGGCGAGCACAGTGTTGACCGCACCGAGGATGCGTTCGGCCAGTAGCGACTGGCGCTGGGCCACGGCCACCTGGCTGGCGGGGGCGCCGCGTTGCAGGAGGATGTCGACGACCTTTTCCGATTCCATCTGTAATTGCGGCACGGTTTCGGCCAGGGTCGCGGCCACTTGGTGCAGGGACAGCACCGTTTGTTCGCTGGCCAGGATGACGTCGGTGTTTTTCAACAACGCTTCCCAGTCGGTCTGCACTGCGCGCATTTCGGTGCGCACCGCGCTGGGCGCCGCCGGCAGGCCGGTTTCCGGGTCGCCTTTCTTCAGGTACCCCCAGCGCTGGGCAAAATCATTGCGGGCCTCCCCCAGCAGCTTGAACGCGGCGGCCTTGCCGGCGGCGGCTTCCGTGGCGTTCTTGGCGATACGCTGGGACAGCACGCGCAACTCACCGGCGTGGCCGATGTACTGCTTATCGTAGGTAGATTGGGTATTGAGGTAGGCGAAGTTGGCGAACAACAACATGATGAACACGATCAGCGCGATAAACAGCACGATGATCTGGGAGCGGCTACGCGAGCCGGCCTGGGGTTTAGGCGTGGTGACAGTGGTCATGCGGCAACATCCATGAAACCTGGGGCCTGGGCCAGGGCGAAGGGGCTGAAGACCTGCCACAGCGGGTCGCCATCAAACTGGCCTTGGATAAACGGCGCGCCTGGGGCGGCGTGTGCCTGCAACGCGTCTTGTGCGAAATGCTGCATACCCACCACCTCATCCACCAGCAGCCCGACAAATATGTCCTGGTACTCCACCACCAACACCCGCCGCTGCTTGCGCGCCTTGGACAACGCATGGCCGAGGAAGCCGCCGAGGTCCATCACCGGTAACAGGCGCCCACGCAGGTTAGCCACGCCCTTGATCCAGGTCTTGACCCCGGGCATTAACGTGCAGCGCGGCTCATGCAGCACTTCGGCCACTTCGCCCATGGGCGCCACATACCAATGCTCGCCCAGGCGAAAACCGATGCCGCTCCAGCTGTGCAGGCGGGCTTCCTGGGATGGCAGGTCAGCGGCCAACAGGCGGCAGCGGCGATCGATGTCCAGCAGCAACTCGAAGGCGGTTTGCGACTCGGTCATGATGGCGTGCCGTCAGCCGGCCAACACCTTGTTCAGTGTGGCGATCAGGGTTTCTTCATCCACCGGCTTGGTCAGGTAGTCCTTGGCGCCTTGGCGCGCGCCCCAGATCTTGTCGGTCTCCTGGTCCTTGGTGGTGATGATGATGATCGGAATACCGTTGGTTTCCGGCTCCTTGGACAGCTGGCGGGTCGCCTGGAAACCATTGAGGCCCGGCATCACGATGTCCATCAGGACCGCGTCGGGCTTTTCCTGGCGAGCCAGGGCCACACCGTCTGCGCCGTTTTCGGCCTTGAGGACCTGGTGGCCGTGCTTTTCCAGCATACCGGTCAGTTTGTACATTTCAGTCGGCGAATCGTCGACGATCAGAACGCGTGCCATGGTTTTCCCCACTACATTGGTCGGCGCCAGCCCTTGTGAGGTGACGTCAGTGTGCTTGTTCTACCGCGGCGAACCCAGGCACGTAGGCCTTGATCGCGCCCAGCAGTTCTTCCTTGCTGAAAGGCTTGGTCAAAAACTGATCAACTCCGACGATGCGCCCCTTGGCCTTGTCGAACAGGCCGTCCTTGGAGGAGAGCATGATCACCGGGATCGACTTGAACGCCGGGTTGTTCTTCACCAGGGCGCAGGTCTGATAGCCATCCAGGCGCGGCATCATGATGTCGACAAAGATAATGTGCGGGTGATGATCCACAATCCGAGCCAGGGCATCGAAACCGTCGATGGCCGTGATGACATCGCATCCCACATTCTTCAACAAGGTTTCGGCGGTGCGGCGGATCGTTTTCGAATCGTCGATCACCATCACTCTCAAGGCGTTGGAATGCTGTTCCATATCTGCTCTACCATCGCCACAGCGAATCGGTTTTCGGTGTGTACTGCCTGATGTTGCACAGGATGAGCGCCGCAAGCCTTGGAATTCAAGGGCTGCTGCGCCGTGGCAGTCTTTTTAGCACAGTCTCCGGGCGCAATCTATCGAGCAGCCTGCCAGGTGGTTTTTCCTTGACCCACAACAGCCGCAGCGCCACTCTGACGCCACTTTTATATGCCCTAATTTGCTAGAGGAAATCCCCCATGAGCGTTCGCGTCGGCATTGTCATGGACCCTATCGCCAGCATTTCCTATAAAAAGGACAGTTCGCTGGCCATGCTCCTGGCTGCCCAGGCCCGCGGCTGGAGCCTGTTCTATATGGAGCAGGGCGATCTGTATCAGGGCGACGGCGAGGCCCGCGCGCGCATGCGTCCGCTGCAAGTGTTCGCCAACCCTGATAGGTGGTTCGAGCTGCATGACGAAATCGATAGCCCCCTGAGCGACCTGGACGTGATCCTGATGCGCAAGGACCCGCCCTTCAATATGGAATTCGTCTATTCCACCTACCTGCTGGAGCAGGCCGAGCGCGCCGGCGTACTGATCGTCAACAAGCCGCAGAGCCTGCGTGACTGCAATGAAAAGCTGTTCGCCACCTTGTTCCCACAGTGCACGCCGCCGACCGTGGTCAGCCGCCGCGCCGATGTGCTGCGTGAATTCGCCGCCAAGCACGGCGATGTGATCCTCAAGCCGCTGGACGGCATGGGCGGCACTTCGATCTTCCGTCATCGTGCGGGCGATCCGAACCTGTCGGTGATCCTCGAAACCCTCACCGCCCTGGGCACCCAGCAGATCATGGGCCAGGCCTACCTGCCCGCGATCAAGGATGGCGACAAGCGCATCCTGATGATCGACGGCGAGCCGGTCGATTACTGCCTGGCGCGTATCCCGGCGGCCGGCGAGACTCGCGGCAACCTGGCGGCCGGTGGTCGCGGTGAAGCGCGACCATTGTCGGACAAGGATCGCTGGATCGCTTCCCAGGTCGGCCCGACTCTGCGGGAAAAGGGCCTGCTGTTTGTAGGCCTAGACGTAATTGGTGAAAACCTCACCGAAATCAACGTCACCAGCCCAACCTGTATCCGCGAGATTGATAACGCATTTGGCACGAACATCGGCGAAATGTTGATGGCCGCGATTGAACGCAAGCTACAAGCCAAGTGACATAGAACAGCCGGACACCAACCAACATTGCGTTATCATGCGCCACCTGTGAAACGCGCGATGTTGGTTTTCTTGTCATGACACTCCCGTCCGAACTGCCCCCCGAACTCTCCCAACGCGGCGTGCGCCCGGCTGATCGGCTCGGATTTACCCTGTTTCTCGCGGCGTTGATCCACCTGGCCCTGATCCTGGGCGTGGGTTTCACCATGGTCGAACCCAAGCAGATCAGTAAAACCCTGGAAATCACCCTCGCCACGTTCAAGAGCGAAAAGAAGCCCGAGAAGGCAGACTTTCTCGCCCAGGACAACCAGCAAGGCAGCGGCACCCTCGACAAGAAAGCCGTGCCGAAGACCACCGAGTTGGCGCCGTTCCAGGACAACCAGGTCAACAAAGTCACGCCGCCCCCGGCCCCCAAGCCCGAGGTCAAGCAGGCCGCGCCCAAGGCTGCCGTGACCACCGTCGCGCCAAAACCGCAGAAGGCTCCGACCCAACGCGAGAAAACCAAGACCGAGCCGCAGCCCGAACCGGTGAAACCGGCGCCCACCTTTGACAGCTCGCAACTCTCCGACCAGATTTCCAGCCTCGAAGCCGAACTGGCCAACGAACAACAGCTGTATGCCAAGCGCCCGCGCATCTACCGCCTCAACGCGGCCTCCACCATGCGCGACAAAGGTGCCTGGTATAAGGACGAATGGCGCAAGAAGGTCGAGCGCATCGGTAACCTCAATTACCCGGATGAAGCCCGGCGCCAGCAGATTTATGGCAATTTGCGCTTATTGGTGTCGATCAACCGCGACGGAACGTTATATGAGGTCCAGGTGCTGGAGTCGTCCGGCCAGCCGCTGCTGGACCAGGCCGCCCAGCGCATCGTGCGCCTGGCTGCGCCCTTTGCCCCGTTTACCGGGGACCTGAACGACGTCGACCGCCTGGAAATTATCCGCACCTGGAAGTTTGCCAAGGGCGATCGACTCTCCAGCAACTGATAACACCCACCCTGCGGCGGGCTTGCCACAACAGGCAACTCCAGCTTGTCAGTTCGCCGCTCCAACGCCACACTAGCGGACATGAAAAATGTCGACCCGACCTACCTCAAGCACCAATTCCTGATCGCCATGCCCCATATGGCCGACCCGAACTTTGCGCAGACCTTGACCTACATCGTCGAGCACACGGCCAATGGTGCCATGGGGCTGGTGGTGAATCGCCCGCAAGAGCTCAACCTGGCCGATATCCTTGAGCAACTGCGCCCGGAGATCGACCCACCGGCCCGCTGCCAGGGCGTGCCGATCTATACCGGCGGGCCAGTGCAGACCGATCGCGGCTTTGTGTTGCACCCGAGCGGGCCGAAGTTCCAGGCCACGGTAGACCTCGAGGGGCTGTCGCTGTCGACGTCCCAGGACGTGCTGTTTGCCATTGCCGATGGCGTCGGCCCCGAGCAGAGCCTGATCACCCTCGGCTACGCCGGCTGGGAAGCCGGGCAACTGGAAGCCGAACTGGCCAGTAACGCCTGGCTGACCTGCCCGTACGACGCCGACATCCTGTTCAACACCGCCAGTGAGCTGCGCCTGGAAGCTGCCGCCGCCAAGCTGCGGGTCAACCTCAGCCTGCTCACCAGCCAGGCGGGGCACGCCTGATGGCCTTGCGTCTGATCCTCGGTTTTGACTACGGCACCAAACAGATCGGCGTTGCGGTCGGCCAGGTGATCACCGGCCAGGCCCGCGAGCTGTGCACCTTGAAAGCCCAGAATGGGGTGCCGGACTGGAACCAGGTCGAAGCCCTGATCAAGGAATGGAAACCCGACGCCGTCGTGGTTGGCCTGCCTTTGAACATGGACGGCACCCCCAGCGACATGTGCCTGCGCGCCGAGAAGTTCGCCCGCCGTCTTAACGGCCGCTACAACCTGCCTTTCTATACCCACGATGAACGCCTGACCACTTTCGAAGCCAAGGGTGAGCGACGTGACCGTGGCGGGCAAAAAGGCAGCTACCGCGACAACCCCGTGGACGCCATCGCCGCCGCCTTGCTGTTGCAGGGCTGGCTGGATGAAAACACCGCTTTATTTGAATCCTGACTGACGCGGCTTGCCGCGTCTTTTTACGTTTGAGCCCGGACCGTGCAGGCACCCCCGCCACGCAGGGCCTTGAAGGAGCCACCATGAGCCTGCCCAATCCCGCCGACCTGATCAGCCAGATGGCGATACGCCTCAAGGCCCATCTGGAACACCGTGCCATCAGCGAACCGCGCTTTATCGGCATTCGCACCGGCGGCGTATGGGTCGCCCAGGCACTGTTGAAGGAACTGGGCAGCGATTCGCCACTGGGCACCCTGGACGTGTCCTTCTACCGCGACGACTTCAGCCAGAATGGCCTGCACCCGCAGGTGCGTCCCTCGGCGCTGCCGTTCGAGATCGAAGGCCAGCATCTGGTGCTGATCGATGACGTACTGATGAGCGGCCGTACCATTCGCGCCGCCCTGAACGAACTGTTCGACTATGGCCGCCCGGCCAGTGTGACCCTGGTCTGCCTGCTCGACCTGGACGCCGGCGAATTGCCGATCAGCCCCGATGTGGTCGGCGCCACCCTGTCGCTTTCAGCCCACCAGCGGGTAAAATTGTCCGGTCCCACGCCGCTCGAACTCGAACTGCAAGACCTTGCCCTTTAAACCGCCTTGTAAAGAGTCCCCGCGATGACGCCTCTCGATGCCAAGCGCCCGCTGCAGCTCAATGCTCAGGGCCAGTTGCAACATTTCTTGTCCCTAGACGGTTTGCCCCGCGAACTGCTCACCGAAATCCTCGACACCGCCGACTCGTTCCTCGAGGTCGGTGGCCGCGCGGTGAAGAAGGTCCCGCTGCTACGCGGCAAGACCATCTGCAATGTGTTCTTCGAGAACTCCACCCGCACCCGCACCACCTTTGAACTGGCGGCCCAGCGACTGTCGGCCGACGTGATCACGTTGAACGTGTCCACCTCGTCGGCGAGCAAGGGCGAGACCCTGCTCGACACCCTGCGCAACCTGGAAGCCATGGCCGCCGATATGTTCGTCGTGCGCCACGGCGACTCCGGTGCCGCGCACTTCATCGCCGAACACGTGTGCCCGCAGGTAGCGATCATCAACGGTGGTGACGGCCGTCACGCCCACCCGACCCAGGGCATGCTCGACATGCTCACCATCCGTCGGCACAAGGGCAGCTTTGAAAACCTCTCGGTAGCCATCGTCGGCGACATCCTGCACTCGCGGGTGGCGCGCTCGAACATGCTGGCCCTGAAGACCCTGGGTTGCCCGGATATCCGCGTGATCGCGCCGAAAACCCTGCTGCCCGTGGGTATCGAGCAATATGGAGTGAAGGTCTACACCGACATGACCACCGGCCTCAAGGATGTGGACGTGGTGATCATGCTGCGCCTGCAACGCGAGCGCATGGCCGGTGGCCTGCTGCCCAGCGAAGGCGAGTTCTACCGCCTGTTCGGCTTGACCACCGCACGCCTGGCCGGCGCCAAGCCCGATGCGATCGTGATGCACCCGGGGCCGATCAACCGAGGGGTGGAGATTGAGTCGGCGGTGGCCGACGGTAACCAGTCGGTGATTCTCAACCAGGTCACCTATGGCATCGCCGTGCGCATGGCGGTGTTGTCCATGGCCATGAGCGGGCAAACCGCGCAACGTCAATTCGAGCAGGAGAAGGCCCAGTGAAGCTCAGCATTCTCGGCGCCCGAGTCATCGATCCAGCCAGTGGCCTGGATCAAGTTACCGATCTTCATCTGGAAGCCGGCAAGATCATCGCCATCGGTGCGGCGCCCAGCGGGTTCACCGCGGTCGAGACCATCGATGCCAAAGGCTTGGTGGCCGCGCCTGGCCTGGTTGACCTGAACGTCGCCCTGCGCGAGCCGGGTTACAGCCGCAAGGGCAACATTACCAGCGAAACCCGCGCCGCCGCTGCCGGTGGCGTGACCAGCCTGTGTTGCCCGCCGCACACCAAGCCGGTACTGGACACCTCGGCCGTGACCGAACTGATCCTCGACCGCGCCCGTGAGGCCGGTAATTGCAAAGTGTTTCCCATCGGCGCCCTGAGCAAGGGCCTGGAAGGTGAACAGCTCGCCGAGCTGATCGCCCTGCGTGACGCCGGTTGCGTGGCCTTCGGCAACGGGCTGGAGAGTTTTCGCAGCACTCGCACCTTGTGCCGCGCCCTGGAATACGCAGCGACCTTCGACCTGACCGTTATTTTCCACTCCCAGGACCGCGACCTGGCCGAAGGTGGACTGGCCCATGAGGGCGCCGTCGCCAGCTTCCTCGGCCTGCCGGGCATTCCGGAAACCGCTGAAACCGTCGCCCTGGCCCGCGACCTGTTGCTGGTGGAGCAAAGCGGTGTACGCGCGCACTTCAGCCAGCTGACCAGTGCTCGCGGCGTCGCCCTGATCGCCCAGGCCCAGGCCCGTGGCCTGCCAGTGACGGCGGATGTGGCGCTGTACCAGTTGATCCTGACGGACGAGGCGCTGATCGACTTCTCCAGCCTGTATCACGTGCAACCGCCGCTGCGTACCCGTGCCGACCGTGACGGTTTACGTGCCGCAGTGAAGTCTGGCGTGGTCTCGGCCATTTCCAGCCATCACCAACCCCACGAGCGCGATGCCAAGCTGGCGCCGTTTGGCGCAACAGAGCCGGGTATCAGCAGCGTAGAGTTGTTGCTGCCACTGGCGATGACCTTGGTGGAGGATGGCTTGCTGGACCTGCCGACACTGCTGGCACGCCTGAGCGCAGGCCCGGCCGAAGCCTTGCGCCTGCCGGCGGGCAAGTTGGCGGTAGGTGCCGCGGCAGACCTGGTGCTGTTTGATCCAGCCAGCTCGACGATTGCCGGCGAGCACTGGTTGTCCAAGGGTGAAAACTGCCCGTTCATCGGCCATAGCCTGCCGGCGACGGTGCGCTACACCCTGGTGGATGGGCGGATCAGCTACCAGGCCTGAAGCGGGCACGGTCAATGTGGGAGGGGCGGTGCGACGATTCGACTTGCCCCCTCCCACATTTAGTTCTCTATAGGGTCTGAGAAATCATCGCCCGCCGTTGCGCTCGGCATTGCGGATCGAAATCTGCGTATTCAACGTCCAAAAGTCATACAGCACCCCCACCAGGAACAAACCTCCGGTCAGCAGGTAGATCAGGCCGGTGATCCATTTGCCCTGGTACATCCGGTGCACACCGAATACCCCGAGAAACGCCAGCAGAATCCACGCCACGTTGTATTCGATCGGCCCAGCGGTAAAACGCAGGTCGGCTTCACGGTCCATGGCCGGGATGAGGAACAGGTCGATCAGCCAGCCAATGCCGAGCAAACCGAAGGTGAAAAACCAGATCGTGCCGGTCACCGGCTTGCCGTAATAGAAGCGGTGCGCGCCGGTAAACCCGAAAATCCAGAGCAGGTAACCGATCACCTTGCTGTGGGTGTCTTGCTGCGAACCAAGCTGTTGATAGGTGTTCATGGAGTACCTCTTTTGCCTTGATAGATAAATTTTTTCACTTTATTTGTGACTTTTTTACAGGCGCCCGACGTACGGCCAATGGTATCTTCCCTCCCCTGAAAGCCTTATGCCACCTGACTTGTGTAGGACAATTGCGGCGATTCGTCGCGTTTTTCCTGGATTTGACCCCAAGGTTCAGTCGACAAACGGCCTGAGAACGGCACAAAAAGCTGTTATAAAGTTGCGCGCAAACCCATAAGAGCCACGCCTAATGCGACCATTTTTCAAGACATGGCTAACCATTTGCCTATTAATGCCACTGGCCGCCCACGCCACCAATCGTGAGCAACGACTTCCTAACGTAAACGGTTTCACCCCTAAAGTTCACAGCACACCAAGCACGGCCAAATCAGCCAAGCCTACTGTCAGCCGCCCGACTCAACTGAGCAAGGCCCACGGCAAAACCACCCCAGGCCTGATGGCAGCCAACACCAAACAAAGCAGCACCGTCCTCAGCCGCGCCGTCAACGTGCTCGGTACTCCTTATCGTTGGGGCGGCAGCAGCCCAAGTAAAGGGTTCGACTGCAGCGGTTTGGTGAAATATGCGTTTAACGACGTAGCGGCCGTGGATTTGCCGCGCACCTCCAACGCCATGGCCGCCGGCCACGGGCAAAAGGTTGAGCGCAAGGATTTGAAACCGGGCGACCTGTTGTTCTTCAAACTCAAGAGCCGCAAGGTCAACCACGTTGCCATCTACCTGGGCAACGACCGCTTTATCCACGCACCACGCCGTGGCAAGTCGGTCAGCATCGACACCCTGAAAAAGCCGTTCTGGGACAAGAACTACGTGATTGCCAAGCGGGTTCTGCCAAAAGAGCAGAACACCTTGCGAGTAGTCCAACGCTGATCCAAAGCTGGAATGCAGTAGTAAATGTGGGAGGGGGCTTGCCCCCGATAGCAGAGTGTCAGTCGACATCAAAGTGACTGATCCACCGCTATCGGGGGCAAGCCCCCTCCCACATTTGATTTGTAATGTCCACAAGCCCTCAGATATCCCCAGGTACCCTCGCCTTCTCCCGCGCCTCTTCCCGGCTGATCACGCCTTCCGTGACCAACGCCTTCAAACTCATATCCAAGGTTTTCATCCCCAACGCTGCACCGGTCTGAATCGCCGAGACCATCTGCGCCACCTTGTCTTCGCGGATCAAGTTACGGATGGCTGGCGTGCCCAACATGATTTCATGGGCGGCCACCCGCCCACCGCCGAGCTTCTTGACCAACACCTGTGAAACCACCGCTTGCAGCGACTCAGACAGCATGGTGCGGACCATGGCCTTTTCCCCAGCCGGGAACACGTCCACCAGCCTGTCCACGGTCTTTGCCGCCGAGGTGGTGTGCAGGGTGCCAAAGACCAGGTGGCCGGTCTCAGCGGCCGTCAGCGCCAGGCGAATGGTTTCCAGGTCGCGCAATTCGCCCACAAGGATCACATCCGGGTCTTCCCGCAGGGCCGAACGCAGGGCGGTGGAAAAACTGTGGGTGTCGCGGTGGACCTGACGCTGGTTGATCAGGGCCATTTTCGGCGTATGGATAAACTCGATAGGGTCTTCGAGGGTGAGGATGTGCTGGCGCCGATGCTGATTGAGGTAGTCGATCATCGCCGCCAGGGTGGTGGACTTGCCGGAGCCGGTGGGCCCGGTCACCAGTACCAGGCCGCGCGGCAACTGGGCAATACGCTGGAACACCTCCCCCAGGCCAAGGGCTTCCAAGCTCTGGACCTCGGCTGCAAGCGTGCGAAACACCGCCCCCATACCGCGCGCCTGCTGAAATACATTGACCCGGAACCGCGCCACACCGGGCAGTTCGAAGGCAAAATCCGTTTCAAGAGATGTTTCGAAATCCTTTTGTTGGTATTGGTTGAGCAAAGGGCTCAATAAGTTAGCCACTTGGGCAGGTGCCAGTACCGGCCAATCCAACGGCCATACCTCACCGTCCACCCGCAGCATCGGCGCCAGGCCAGCCGACAGATGCAGGTCGGAGGCGCCCTGGCGTACGCTGTGCGCCAGTAATTCAGTGATATCCATAGGGCTTTCCATTTCCAGTAGAATGCCGCGGACTCCATATCCACGGGCGCATCTTGAATGTCGACGATAGCAGACAACATCGGCCTGGTTAGCGAGCGGATCCGCGCCGCAGCCAACGCCGTGCAACGTGACGCAAACAGCATCCACCTGCTGGCCGTGAGCAAGACCAAACCCGCGCAAGCCGTGCGCGAAGCCTATGCCGCCGGCATGCGCGACTTCGGTGAGAACTACCTGCAGGAAGCATTGGGCAAACAGGCCGAATTAACCGACCTGCCCTTGAGTTGGCACTTCATCGGCCCCATTCAATCGAACAAGACTCGTGCGATCGCCGAGAATTTCGCTTGGGTGCATTCCGTGGACCGCCTGAAAATCGCACAACGCCTCTCCGAACAACGCCCGGCTGACCTGCCGCCACTGAATATCTGCATCCAGGTCAACGTCAGTGGCGAGGCCAGCAAATCCGGCTGTACTCCCGCCGACCTGCCGGCCCTGGCCAACGCCATCAGCGCCCTGCCGCGCTTGAAGCTGCGCGGCCTGATGGCGATCCCCGAGCCGACGGAAGATCGAACCGCTCAAGATGCAGCGTTCGCCACCGTGCGTGACCTGCAAGCCAGCCTGAACCTGCCGCTGGACACACTTTCCATGGGCATGAGCCATGACCTTGAGTCGGCCATCGCCCAAGGTGCCACCTGGGTGCGGATCGGCACCGCCCTGTTTGGCGCCCGCGATTATGGCCAGCCGTGAAATGGCTGATCTCCCACTGAATAAGGACCTGTCATGAGCAACACGCGTATTGCCTTTATCGGCGCCGGTAACATGGCGGCCAGCCTGATTGGCGGCCTGCGGGCCAAGGGCCTGCAAGCCCAACAGATTCGCGCCAGCGACCCGGGCGCCGAGACCCGCGCCCGCGTCAGCGCCGAGCACGGTATCGACACGTTCGCCGACAACGCCGAGGCCATCCAGGGCGTCGACGTGGTCGTGCTGGCGGTCAAGCCGCAGGCCATGAAGGCCGTGTGCGAAAGCCTGCGCCCAAGCCTGCAACCCCATCAACTGGTGGTGTCCATCGCCGCCGGCATCACTTGCGCCAGCATGAACAACTGGCTCGGCGCCCAGCCGATCGTACGCTGCATGCCCAACACCCCGGCGCTGCTGCGCAAGGGTGTGAGCGGTTTGTACGCCACGTCCGAAGTGACCGCCCAACAGCGCGACCAGGCCCAGGAACTGCTGTCCGCCGTGGGCATCGCCTTGTGGCTGGAACAGGAACAGCAACTGGATGCGGTCACCGCCGTGTCCGGCAGCGGTCCGGCGTACTTTTTCCTGCTGATCGAAGCCATGACCGCCGCCGGCGTGAAATTGGGCCTGCCCCAGGAAGTCGCCGAGCAACTCGCCGAGCAAACCGCCCTGGGCGCCGCGCAGATGGCCGTGACCAGCGAAGTGGATGCCGCCGAGCTGCGCCGTCGCGTGACCTCCCCAGGCGGCACCACGCAAGCCGCTATCGAATCGTTCCAGGCCGGGGGGTTTGAAGCCCTGGTGGAAAAAGCTCTCGGCGCCGCTGCGCACCGTTCGGCTGAAATGGCCGAACAACTGGGCCAATAGTCGTCCCTTACAAAGGAATAAATGATGCTTGGACTCAATGACGCTGTGATCTTCATCATCCAGACCCTGGGCAGCCTGTACCTGCTGGTCGTGCTGATGCGTTTTATCCTGCAACTGGTGCGGGCGAACTTCTACAACCCGCTGTGCCAATTCGTGGTGAAGGCCACGCAACCACTGCTCAAGCCCCTGCGCCGGGTGGTCCCGAGCATGTTCGGCCTGGACATGTCCTCGTTGGTGCTGGCGCTGCTGCTGCAGATCCTGCTGTTTGCGGTCATCCTGATGCTCAAGGGCTACTTGCCCAAAACCTTGCTGTTGCTGCCGTGGGCACTGATTGGCGTGTTCTCGCTGTTCTTGAAGATCCTGTTCTGGTCGATGATCATCAGCGTGATTCTGTCGTGGGTGGCACCGGGCAGCCGCAGCCCGGGGGCTGAGCTGGTGGCGCAGATCACTGAGCCGGTGCTGGCGCCGTTCCGTCGTTTGATTCCCAACCTGGGTGGCCTGGATATCTCGCCGATTTTCGCGTTCATTGCGATCCAGCTCCTGCAAAGCTGGGCGATTCCATACTTGGCGGACTTCGTCGCCATGCCGCCGCTGTTGTTTGGCCTGATCTGATCCTCCCTCGGATGATCGTTCTCACGCCCTGCGCGAGAACGATCTCCCACTCCCCTCCGGCCTTTGCTTGCCGCTGGGTGCAGCGGTCTTTAGACTTACGCCTCATTTAAACGAGAGCAGGGTCGATGCCAACTGCCTTCCCCCCCGATTCTGTTGGACTGGTCGTGCCCCAAGTGGCGCACTTCAGCGAACCGCTGGCCCTGGCCTGCGGCCGTTCGCTGCCTGCCTATGACCTGATCTATGAAACCTACGGCCAACTGAACGCCACGGCGAGCAACGCCGTGCTGATTTGTCACGCCTTGTCCGGCCATCATCACGCCGCCGGTTTCCACAGTGCCGACGAGCGCAAGCCGGGCTGGTGGGACAGCTGCATCGGCCCCGGCAAGCCCATCGATACCAACAAGTTCTTCGTGGTCAGCCTGAATAACCTCGGCGGCTGCAACGGCTCCACCGGCCCCAGCAGCCTCAACCCGGAAACCGGCAAGCCGTTCGGCGCGGACTTCCCGGTGCTGACCGTGGAAGACTGGGTCCACAGCCAGGCCCGCCTGGCCGACCTGCTGGGCATCCAGCAATGGGCCGCCGTGATCGGCGGCAGCCTGGGCGGCATGCAGGCGCTGCAATGGACCATCACCTACCCGGATCGCGTGCGCCATTGCCTGGCGATCGCCTCGGCGCCCAAGTTGTCGGCGCAGAACATCGCCTTCAACGAAGTGGCCCGCCAGGCGATCCTGACCGACCCCGATTTTCACGGCGGTTCGTTCCAGGAAGCGGGCGTGATCCCCAAGCGTGGGCTGATGCTGGCGCGGATGGTCGGGCATATCACTTATCTGTCCGATGATTCCATGGGCGAAAAATTCGGCCGTGGCCTCAAGAGCGAGAAGCTCAACTACGACTTCCACAGCGTCGAATTCCAGGTGGAGAGCTACCTGCGTTATCAGGGCGAGGAGTTCTCCGGGCGTTTCGATGCCAACACCTACCTGCTGATGACCAAGGCCCTGGACTATTTCGACCCGGCGGCGAACTTCAACGATGACCTGGCGAAAACCTTCGAAGGTGCCAAGGCCAAATTCTGCGTGATGTCGTTCACCACCGACTGGCGCTTCTCGCCTGCCCGCTCGCGGGAACTGGTGGATGCCTTGATGGCAGCGAAGAAAGACGTCTGCTACCTGGAAATCGATGCTCCGCAAGGCCACGACGCCTTCCTGATCCCGATCCCTCGTTATCTGCAGGCGTTCAGGAACTACATGAACCGCATTACTCTGTGAGAACGCCATGAGAGCCGACCTGGAAATCATCCAAGACTGGATACCCGCCGGCAGCCGTGTGCTCGACCTTGGCTGCGGCGATGGCGAACTGCTGAGCTGGCTGCGCGACAACAAGCAGGTCACCGGCTACGGCCTGGAAAACGACCCGGACAACATCGCCCAGTGCGTGGCCAAGGGCATCAACGTGATCGAGCAGGACCTGGACAAGGGCCTGGGCAACTTTGCCAGCAACAGCTTCGACGTCGTCGTGATGACACAGGCCCTGCAAGCGGTGCATTACCCGGACCGCATCCTCGACGAGATGCTGCGCGTCGGCCGCCAGTGCATCATCACCTTCCCCAACTTCGGGCACTGGCGCTGCCGCTGGTACCTGGCCACCAAGGGCCGCATGCCGGTATCGGATTTCCTGCCTTACACTTGGTACAACACGCCGAACATCCACTTCTGCACGTTCGAAGACTTCGAAGCGCTGTGCGGCGAACGCAAAGCCAAGGTGATCAACCGCCTTGCCGTCGATCAACAGCATCGCCACGGCTGGGCGAGTAAGCTATGGCCTAATTTGTTGGGTGAGATTGGGATTTACCGGGTCAGCAGTCCTGGTCTGACGGACCATAAGATTGCCGTCTAACTATTTTTAAGGAGGACGATCATGAGTCGCCTGGCTGTTTTTCTACTCACCGCGTGCCTGGGCGTCAGCGCCATGGCCGCCGACCCTATCGACAGTAAACGCCAGAAAGAATTTGGCGATATCACCGTACACTACAACACCTTCACCTCCAGCTTCCTGCAGCCCGACACGGCCCAGGCGGTTGGCGTGGTACGCAGCAAAAACAAGGGGCTGATCAACGTGACCGTGATCAAGGGCGTGACGCCCGTGGCCGCGCAAGTCACCGGCACGGTCAAAGACCTGAGCGGCAGGAGCGAAATCCTGACGTTCAAGCAGATTACCGAGAAAGGTGCGATCTATTACCTCGCGCCCTACAACGTGCCGCAACAAGAAATGCGGGTTTTCACCATCAACGTTGAAACCGGCGGCAAGGCCCATGGTTTCCAATTCAACCAGGAACTGTTTCCGGCGGACTGATGAACCTGACTCAACTCGTGCTGGCCAGCCATAACGCCGGCAAACTCAAAGAACTCCAGGCCATGCTCGGCGAATCCGTGCAACTGCGCTCGATCGGTGAGTTCAGCCAGGTGGAACCGGAAGAAACTGGCCTGTCGTTCGTCGAGAACGCCATCCTCAAGGCGCGCAATGCTGCACGCATCTCGGGCCTGCCGGCGTTGGCCGATGATTCGGGCCTGGCGGTGGACTTCCTCGGCGGCGCCCCCGGCATCTACTCGGCACGTTATGCCGACGGCAAGGGTGACGCGGCCAACAACGCCAAGCTGCTGGACGCCCTCAAGGAAGTACCGGACGCCGAGCGCGGTGCGCAGTTCGTCTGCGTGCTGGCCCTGGTGCGACATGCCGACGACCCGCTGCCGATCCTTTGCGAAGGCCTGTGGCACGGGCGCATCCTGCATGCGGCCAGCGGCGAGCATGGGTTTGGTTACGACCCGCTGTTCTGGGTGCCGGAGCGCAATGTCTCCAGCGCCGAACTGAGCCCGGCCGACAAAAACCAGATCAGCCACCGCGCCCGTGCCATGGCTTTGCTGCGCCAGCGCCTGGGCTTGAAATGACCCAGAACACCTCAGCGCAGCCGCTGATCCACGGCGGCGCGCAAACACCAAGGGCGGCGTTGCCGGTGCTGCCGCCCCTGGCGCTGTATATCCACATCCCGTGGTGCGTGCGCAAATGCCCTTATTGCGACTTCAACTCCCACACCGCCAGCCCCGTGTTGCCGGAAGAAGAGTACGTCGACGCGCTGCTGGCCGACCTCGATCAGGACCTGCACGCGGTGTACGGCCGTGAACTGAGTTCGATCTTCTTCGGCGGTGGCACCCCGAGCCTGTTCAGCGCCGCCGCGCTGGGTCGCCTGCTCAAGGGTGTGCAAGCACGCATCCCGTTTGCCGACGACATCGAGATCACCCTGGAAGCCAACCCCGGAACGTTCGAGCAAGAGAAGTTCGTGGCTTACCGCAAGCTGGGGATCAATCGCCTGTCCATCGGCATCCAGAGCTTCCAGCAGGAAAAACTCGCAGCCCTGGGCCGCATCCACAACGGCGATGAAGCCATGCGCGCCGCCGACATGGCGCGCCAGGCCGGGTTCGACAACTTCAACCTGGACCTGATGCACGGTTTGCCCGATCAGTCCCTGGATGACGCCTTGGGCGACCTGCGCCAGGCCATCGCGCTCAAGCCGACCCATTTGTCGTGGTACCAGCTGACCCTGGAGCCCAACACCGTCTTCTGGAACCAGCCGCCGACGCTACCGGAAGACGATACCTTGTGGGATATCCAGGAAGCCGGCCAGGCGCTGCTGGCCGAGCACGGTTACGCGCAATATGAAGTCTCAGCCTATGCGCAACCGGGGCGTGCGGCGCGACATAACCTCAACTACTGGAGCTTTGGTGACTTTATCGGCATCGGCGCCGGCGCCCACGGCAAGCTCAGCCACCCGAATGGACGCATCGTGCGTACCTGGAAGACCCGCGCGCCGAAGGACTACCTCAACCCGGCCAAAAGCTTTCAGGCTGGCGCGAAGGAACTGACCAACGAAGAATTGCCGTTCGAGTTCCTGATGAACGCCCTGCGCCTCACCGAAGGCGTCGAGGCCAAGCTCTATGCCGAGCGCACCGGCCTCGACCTGGCCAGCCTCGATGAGGCCCGGCGCGAGGCAGAACAAAGTGGCTTAATGCAGGTCGAACCGTCACGCCTGGTGGCCACCGACCGCGGGCAACTCTTTCTCAATGACCTGTTGCAGAAGTTTTTGAGCTGATCGCTCTTAAGGAAATCGAATGGATTTGGTACTCGACCTGCTCGCCACCGTATCCCGCTGGAGCCGCAGCAACCTGTCGGAAATATCCCTGGCCCTCGTCGGCTGCCTGTTGGTGCTGTTCGGCGCGGACATCAAGGGCTGGGTTGAAGCCCGCCTGGGCAGCATCGCCGGCGCGTTGCGCGTACCGTTGATGGCCCTGCTGTGCATGATCGGCAGCGGCGCGGCGCTGATCTACGCCACGCCGTGGATTGTGCGAGGGTTGAGCCAGTTCAATAACTACAGCCTGGCGCCGGTGCTGGTGGTGGTGCTGGTGTTGATTGGCGTCGTCGCCGACCGCCGCTGACCCCATACCCAACACAGATACAAATGTGGGAGGGGGCTTGCCCCCGATAGCAGAATATCAGTCAACCACTCTATGACTGACCCACCGCTATCGGGGGCAAGCCCCCTCCCACATTTTGACCGCATTCCAAGTGACCGGCTGATCAGTCCACTTTCTCGAACTTCAAATCCCAAACCCCATGCCCCAGCCGCTCGCCGCGGCGTTCGAACTTGGTGATCGGGCGTTCGGCCGGGCGCGGTACGCATTTGCCGTCTTCGGCCAGGTTGCGGTAGCCGGGGGCGACGTTCATCACTTCCAGCATGTATTCCGCGTAGGGTTCCCAGTCGGTGGCCATGTGCAGGATGCCGCCGACTTTCAATTTGCTACGCACCAACTCGGCGAAGGAGGCCTGGACAATACGGCGCTTGTGGTGACGGCTTTTGTGCCACGGATCAGGGAAAAACAGCATCAGGCGGTCAAGGCTGTTGTCGGCGATGCAGCGGTTGAGCACCTCGATCGCGTCGCAGTCATACACCCGCAGGTTGGTCAGGCCCTGGGTGAGCACGCCGTTGAGCAGCGCGCCGACACCGGGCCGGTGCACTTCCACACCAATGAAATCCTGTTCGGGCGAAGCCGCGGCCATTTCCAACAGGGAGTGGCCCATGCCGAAACCGATTTCCAGGGAACGTGGGGCCGAGCGACCGAATACCTGGTCGTAATCCACCGGCGCGTCGGCCAGGGGCAGGACGAACAGCGGCGTGCCCTGTTCCAGCCCCTTTTGCTGGCCTTCGGTCATGCGACCGGCGCGCATCACAAAACTCTTGATACGGCGGTGCTTGGACTCGTCGCCTGCGTCCACGGTGTTCGGCGTTTCGTTTGATTCAGTCATCAATGGCTCTTACTTGATCAGACCATCCAGCGGCGAGGAGGCGCTGGCGTAGAGTTTTTTCGGCATGCGCCCGGCAAGGTAGGCCAGGCGGCCCGCGACGATCGCGTGTTTCATGGCTTCTGCCATCATGATCGGTTGCTGGGCATTGGCGATGGCAGAGTTCATCAGCACCGCTTCGCAGCCCAGTTCCATGGCGATGGTGGCGTCGGAGGCAGTGCCTACACCCGCGTCCACCAGCACCGGAATCTTGGCTTCTTCGAGGATGATCTGCAGGTTATACGGGTTGCAGATCCCCAGGCCCGTGCCTATCAGGCCAGCCAGTGGCATCACGGCGATGCAGCCGATTTCGGCCAGTTGGCGGGCGATGATCGGGTCGTCGCTGGTGTAGACCATCACGTCGAAACCTTCCTTGACCAGGGTTTCGGCGGCCTTGAGGGTTTCGATCACGTTGGGGAACAGGGTTTTCTGGTCGGCAAGTACTTCCAGCTTCACCAGATTGTGACCGTCGAGCAGCTCACGAGCCAGGCGGCAGGTGCGCACGGCTTCGATGGCGTCGTAGCAACCGGCGGTATTCGGCAGGATGGTGTAGCGGTCTGGCGGCAGGATATCCAGCAGGTTCGGTTCGCCCGGGTTCTGGCCGATGTTGGTGCGTCGCACGGCCACGGTCACGATCTCGGCGCCCGAGGCTTCGATGGCCAGGCGGGTTTCTTCCATGTCGCGGTACTTGCCGGTGCCGACCAGCAGACGGGACTGGTAGGTGCGGCCGGCCAGGACGAAGGGCTTGTCGCTACGAACGATGCTCATGGGAAATCCTCGAAATGGGGTGAGGTTCTGCAGAATCCGGGGTGGCGCGCCTGGACGCCGGACGACTAGCCGCCGCCGATGGCGTGCACCACTTCGACCTGGTCACCTTCGGTGAGCGCGGTCTCGGCGTGCTGGCTACGCGGGACGATATCCTGGTTGAGCTCCACTGCGACGCGACGCCCGGTCAGGTCCAGGCGGGTCAGCAGGGCCGCAACGGATTCCCCGTCGGGCAGTTCAAAAGATTCGCCGTTCAACTGAATGCGCATGCCACGGGCCGCCATCGTTTTTAGGGGCCAGCATTCTAGCCCGATTGAGGTTGCTGGCCCAAGTCCTCCGGTCAGCGAAAGCTTTAATCAGCCTGCAGGCGCCATGCCGCCAGGCCGAGGAAGAACCAGCCCAGCAGGAACGCGAGCCCGCCAAATGGCGTGATGATGCCCAGCTTGCTGATGCCAGTCAGGGTCAGCACATACAGGCTGCCGGAGAACAGCAGAATACCGACGGTAAACGAGAGACCCGCCCAGTTGACCAGCCGGCCAGGCATGTGCGCGGCCAGCAGCGCGACGCCGAACAGCGCCAGGGCGTGCACCAACTGGTAGGTGACGCCGGTGTGGAAGATTGCCAGGTACTCGGCGCTCAGGCGGTTTTTCAAGCCATGGGCGGCGAACGCACCGAGGGCGACGCCGGTGAAGCCGAAAAAGGCAGCCAACATCAGAAAGCCACGCAGCATGAGGAACTCCAGTCAGACTCATTGGGCAGGGTCTGTATAATGGCCCGCTCAACGGGTTCGGCCAAGCCATCTCTATGCTGCGTGTCCTCTTCAATCGTTTTCTCAAAGTCGTGAAATGGTTTGCCATCGGCAGCGTTTTGCTGGTGCTGCTATTCCGTTTCGTGCCGCCACCGTTCACGGCGTTGATGGTGGAACGCAAGGTTGAATCCTGGTTCGACGGCGAACCCATTGACCTGCAGCGCACCTGGGTGCCCTGGGACCAGATCTCCGATGACCTCAAGGTCGCGGTGATGGCCGGTGAAGACCAGCGCTTCCCGCAGCATTGGGGCTTTGATTTCGGCGCGATCCAGGCGGCGCTCCTGCACAACGAGCGCGGCGGTTCGATTCGCGGCGCCAGTACGCTGAGCCAGCAGGTGTCGAAAAATCTGTTCCTGTGGGCAGGCCGCAGTTATTTGCGCAAGGGCCTGGAGGCCTGGTTTACCGGGCTGATCGAGGTGCTGTGGCCCAAGGAGCGGATTCTTGAGGTGTACCTCAACAGCGTGGAGTGGGATGAGGGCGTGTTTGGCGCGGAAGCGGCGGCGCAGCATCACTTCGGCGTAAGTGCCAAGGGGCTGTCCCGGCAACAAGCCAGCTATCTGGCGGCGGTACTGCCTAACCCACGGGTGTGGAGCGCAAGCCATCCGACCGCCTATGTGGCGCGACGGGCCGCATGGATTCGCCAGCAGATGAGCCAGTTGGGTGGGGATGGTTATTTGGTGGAGTTGAACAATTCGCGCAAGGCGCCTTGGTCCGACTGATACAACACAAAACAAATGTGGGAGGGGCGGTGCGACGATTCGACTTGCCCCCGATAGCGGTGGATCAGTCACTTTGATGTCGACTGACACTCTGCTATCGGGGGCAAGCCCCCTCCCACATTTTTAAGCCGCGTTTTTAAGCCGCGATCGACAGCTTCAGCTTATTCATCGCGCTTTTCTCAAGCTGACGAATCCGCTCGGCCGACACGTTGTACTTCTGCGCCAGGTCGTGCAGCGTGGCTTTTTCTTCCGCCAGCCAGCGCTGGTAGAGGATGTCACGGCTGCGGTCGTCCAGCACTTCCAGCGCTTCGTGCAGGTTGTGGTTGGAGTTGTCACTCCAATCAGCGTCTTCCAGTTGACGCGCCGGGTCGTACCGGTGGTCTTCCAGGTAGTTGGCTGGCGATTGGAAGGCGCTGTCGTCGTCCGCTTCGGCGGCCGGGTCGAAGGCCATGTCATGGCCGGTCAGGCGGCTTTCCATCTCACGTACTTCACGGGGCTCCACGCCAAGGCTTTCGGCCACGCGGTGGACTTCCTCGTTGTTCAGCCACGCCAGGCGTTTCTTCTGGCTGCGCAGGTTGAAGAACAACTTGCGCTGGGCCTTGGTGGTCGCGACTTTCACGATGCGCCAGTTGCGCAGGATGAATTCGTGAATTTCCGCCTTGATCCAGTGCACGGCAAACGACACCAGGCGCACACCCATCTCCGGGTTGAAGCGCTTTACAGCCTTCATCAGGCCGACGTTGCCTTCTTGGATCAGGTCAGCCTGGGCCAGGCCGTAGCCACTGTAGCTACGGGCGATATGTACGACAAAACGCAGGTGGGCGAGCACCATCTGCCGAGCCGCCCCCAAATCCTGCTCATAGTAGAGACTCTCGGCCAGTTCACGCTCCTGCTCCGGTGTCAGCAATGGAATGCTGTTCACCGTGTGCACATAAGCCTCCAGGTTCGCACCTGGGACCAAAGCATAAGCAGGTTGCAAAGAAGTGGTCATACGAAAAAACCTCCGACTCACATAACTCGTGCAGTTCAGCACTGCGAAAATTGACCGGGAACCGTAGGACAAGTTCCCTAAACTACTGATACGGCCAATACAAACGAAACCACATTACCCTGACATTAACTACTTCGGTGCCAGCTCACGTAAATGCCGTGCGACCGCAATCCACGCACCGATATACCCCAACAATACCGCGCCAAGCAAGAGCGACAGACCGTCGGCAACCGGCACGCCCGCCAGGGCGAAATCACTGCCGTACAAGCCGGCAAGCCCGACCACCGCGTCATTCAGCCAGTCAAGGCCAAACGCCAGGACACCCCAGGACAAGATCCCCGCACCAAAGCCATAAAGCGCGCCCATGTACAGAAAGGGACGACGCACATAGCTGTCCGTGCCGCCGACCAGTTTAATCACTTCTATCTCGGTGCGACGGTTTTCAATATGAAGACGAATGGTATTACCTATCACCAAAAGTAATGCAGACACCAACAACACCGTCAGGCCGAACACAAAGCGGTCGCCCAGCTTGAGAATCGCGGCCAGGCGCTCTACCCAGACTAGATCAAGTTGCGCCTGTTGCACCTTGGGCATCTCTGCGAGTTTTTGTCGCAGCGCTTCAAGGGCAGGCTTGTCGACTTCATTCGGCGTCACCAGCACCACGCCCGGCAGCGGGTTCTGCGGCAGTTCCTTGAGCGCCTCACCTAATCCGGACTGCTGCTGGAACTCTTCAAGGGCCTGATCGCGACTGATGTACTCGGCATCCGCGACGCCCGGCAGGTTCTTGATGTCATCACGCAGAGCCTCGCCCTCCTTGGCGCTGGCATCCAGGTTCAGGTACAGCGAAATCTGCGCCGCACGCTGCCAGGAACCGCCCAGGCGCTCCACATTATTGAGCAACAGCGACAAGCCCATCGGCAGGCTCAAGGCCACGGCCATCACCAAACAGGTGAAAAAGCTGCCGATGGGTTGCTTGCCCAGGCGACGCAGGCTGTCCAGCAGGCTGGCGCGATGGCTTTCGATCCAGGCGCGCAACAGGGTGCTGAAGTCCGGGCCGTCGTCTTCGTCGTGTTTTTTCTTTTTCGGCTGCGGGTCGGCTGCCTTTGGCGCCACACGCTCGGAAACCTTGGGGCTGCGGGTCGCACTCATACGCCAGCCTCCCCGTCGCCGATCAGGCGCCCGCGTTGCAGCGTGAGCATGCGATGGCGCATGCGCGCGATCAACGCCAGGTCGTGACTGGCGATCAATACGCTGGTGCCCAGGCGATTAATGTCTTCAAACACCCCCATGATCTCGGCGGCCAGGCGCGGGTCGAGGTTACCGGTGGGTTCGTCCGCCAACAGCAGGGCCGGGCGATGGACGATGGCGCGGGCGATGCCGACGCGCTGTTGCTGGCCTGTGGACAGGTCACCCGGGTAGAGGTCGGTCTTGTCGGACAGCGCCACGCGCTCCAGGGCCGAATCCACGCGCTTGACGATCTCGGCCTTGGACAACCCGAGGATCTGCAATGGCAAGGCAATGTTATTGAACACCGTGCGATCGAACAGTAACTGGTGGTTCTGGAATACCACGCCGATCTGGCGGCGCAGGAACGGAATCTGCGCATTGCTGATGGTGGCCAGGTCCTGCCCGGCCAGCAGCAGCTTGCCGGTAGTCGGGCGCTCCATGGCCAGCAGCAGGCGCAACAATGTACTTTTACCGGCGCCCGAATGGCCGGTCACAAACAAGAATTCGCCGCGACGCACTCGAAAGCTCAGCTCATGCAAGCCGACATGCCCGTTGGCATAGCGTTTACCGACCTGTTCGAATCGAATCATGAACGCTCCCGCTCGGCAAACAGTGCCTGGACAAAGGGTTCGGCTTCAAAGGTGCGTAGGTCGTCGATGCCTTCACCAACGCCGATGTAACGAATCGGTAACCCGAACTGCTTGGCCAGGGCGAAGATCACCCCCCCCTTGGCCGTGCCGTCGAGCTTAGTCAATGCCAGGCCGGTCAGTTGTACCGTCTGGTTGAATTGTTTGGCCTGACTGATGGCGTTCTGCCCAGTGCCGGCGTCCAACACCAGCAACACCTCATGCGGCGCGTCGGCATCGAGCTTGCCGATCACACGGCGGACTTTCTTCAGCTCTTCCATCAAATTGTCTTTGGTGTGCAAGCGACCGGCGGTGTCGGCGATCAGCACGTCAATATTGCGCGCCTTGGCGGCTTGCACGGCATCGAAGATCACCGAGGCCGAATCGGCACCGGTGTGCTGGGCGATCACCGGGATCTTGTTGCGCTCACCCCAGACCTGCAATTGCTCCACAGCAGCGGCGCGAAAGGTGTCGCCAGCGGCGAGCATGACTTTCTTGCCTTCCAGTTGCAGCTTCTTGGCCAGCTTACCGATGGTGGTGGTCTTGCCGGCGCCGTTGACGCCCACGACCAGGATCACGAAAGGTTTCTTCGGGGTAATCACCAGCGGCGCTTCCACCGGCTTGAGCATCGCGGCCAGCTCGGCTTGCAGGGACTTGTACAGTGCGTCCGCGTCGGTCAACTGCTTGCGCGCGACCTTCTGGGTCAGGCTCTGGATGATCACGGCGGTGGCTTCAACGCCCACGTCCGCCGTCAGCAGGCGAGTCTCGATGTCTTCGAGCAGTTCGTCATCGATGGTCTTCCTGCCCAGGAACAGGCTGGCCATGCCTTCGCCGATGCTGGCGCTGGTCTTGCTCAGGCCTTGCTTGAGGCGGGCGAAGAAACCGGTCTTGCTGGTTTCGACGGCAGCGGCGGGCTCAGGCTCGACGGGAACCGGCTCAACCACGGGCGCGACAACCGCAACGGGCGCCGGCTCGCTCACAGCCACAGGCGCAGGGGCTTCGAACACAACAGGAGCCGGCTCGATAACCACCGGAATCGGCGGCGTCACATGCTCGGCCCGCACATCGTCAACCAACGCCACGGGCTCCTCGGCCACCGGCAGCTCCGGCCACAGCTTATGCTCGGGCTCAGGTTCCGGCACCACTTCGGCCACTGGCTGCAACACCGGTTCAGCCATCGGCAGCACCACCGGCGCCGGCGCTTGGGCAACCGGTTCGGCTTCTACTATAGGAGCGGGGATCGGCTCAGCTTGAACCTGTGGCTGTTCGACGACGGTTTCCTGCGGCTTTTTGCGCAGCCATCCGAACAGGCCTTTTTTCTCGCCAGCCGCAGCTGGGGTCTTCTTGTCGTCGTTGGAACCAAACATGGAGACGGCTATCTCAAGGTAGCGACGCGCCAAGGGGCACATCGGTAAATAAAATTCGATGCGTAACAGACTGTTTTTTAGCCAGCTCGTTCATGCGCAACATTTTGTAAGGCCTAAATAGGGCCTCAACAAGACAGCCATAGTGGCCGTCCCTAGGTCGGATCAGTATCCTAGCACCTCCTCGCCCGCCGACGCTAAGACCAAGCGGGCAGCCCAACAGGTTTAAAAACGAATGAATGCTCTAGCCCGCCGCGCTGCAGGCCTGCTGCTCAGCACAGTTTGTCTGCCCCTCTCAGCCTTGGCTGCCGACCCACAACCCACCCATGAATTCACCTTGGATAACGGCCTCAAGGTCGTGGTGCGCGAAGACCATCGCGCGCCGGTGGTGGTTTCGCAGGTCTGGTACAAGGTCGGTTCGAGCTACGAAACCCCAGGCCAGACCGGTTTGTCCCACGCTCTGGAACATATGATGTTCAAAGGCAGCGCCAAGGTCGGCCCCGGCGAAGCCTCGCTGATCCTGCGCGACCTGGGCGCCGAAGAAAATGCCTTCACCAGCGATGACTACACCGCTTATTACCAGGTACTGGCCCGCGACCGCCTGGGCGTCGCTTTCGAGCTGGAAGCCGACCGCATGGCCAGCCTGCGCCTGCCGGCCGACGAGTTCAGCCGCGAAATCGAGGTAATCAAGGAAGAGCGCCGCCTGCGCACTGACGATAACCCGATGTCCAAGGCCTTCGAGCGCTTCAAGGCCATGGCCTACCCCGCCAGTGGCTACCACACGCCGACCATCGGCTGGATGGCCGACCTCGACCGCATGAAGGTCGAGGAACTGCGCCACTGGTACCAGTCTTGGTATGTGCCGAACAACGCCACGCTGGTAGTGGTGGGCGATGTAACCCCGGATGAGGTAAAAAACCTGGCCCAGCGCTACTTCGGCCCTATCCCCAAGCGTGACGTACCGCCCGCCAAGATCCCGATGGAACTGGCCGAGCCCGGCGAGCGCCTGTTGACGATGCACGTGCAGACCCAATTGCCGAGTGTGATCCTGGGCTTCAACGTACCCGGCCTGGCCACCGCCGAAGACAAGCGCTCGGTCCAAGCCCTGCGCCTGATCTCGGCCCTGCTGGACGGTGGCTACAGTGCACGGATCTCCGAGCAACTGGAGCGTGGTGAAGAGCTGGTATCCGCCGCATCCACCAACTACGACGCCTACACCCGGGGTGACAGCCTGTTCACCCTCTCGGCCACCCCGAACCAGCAAAAGAAAAAGACCGTTGCCCAAGCCGAAGCCGGCCTGTGGCGCCTGCTGGAAGAGTTGAAGGCCAAGCCACCGACCGCCGAAGAACTGGAGCGCATCCGTGCCCAGGTCATCGCCGGCCTGGTATACCAACGTGATTCCATCACCAGCCAGGCAACGGCCATCGGCTCCCTGGAAACCGTCGGCCTGTCCTGGAAACTCATGGACACCGAGCTGGCCGACCTGCAAAGCGTGACCCCGGAAGACATCCAGAAGGCCGCACGCACCTATTTCATCCGCGAACGTCTCAGCGTCGCCCATGTTCTGCCTCAGGAGACCGCTCATGAGTGATCGCAAAAGCAGCCGCCTGATCCTGCCCGGCCTGATCGCCGTCACCTTGATCGCAGCAAGCGCCGTGTATTTCCTGCGCCCCAGCGAGTCCGTCGCCAGCCAGGCCCTGGACAAGGCCCAATCGGCCAACAAGCTGCAATCTCTGGCAGAGCTGAACGGCAAGGCGCCGACCAATCGCAAGCTCGATGTGCAAACCTGGACCACCGCCGAAGGCGCCAAGGTGCTGTTCGTCGAGGCCCATGAACTGCCGATGTTCGACATGCGTATCCTGTTCGCCGCTGGCAGCAGCCAGGACGGCAACGTCCCGGGCCTCGCGCTGATGACCAACGCCATGCTCAACGAAGGCGTGCCGGGCAAGGATGTCAGCCAGATCGCCAGCGGTTTTGAAAGCCTGGGCGCCGACTTTGGCAATGGCGCTTACCGCGACATGGCGCTGGTCTCCCTGCGCAGCCTGAGCGACAGCACCAAGCGCGACGCCGCCCTGACGCTGTTTGACCAGGTGATTGGCAAGCCGACCTTCCCCGCCGACTCCCTGGCACGGATCAAGAACCAGATCCTCGCCGGCTTTGAATACCAGAAGCAGAACCCCGGCAAACTGGCCAGCCTTGAACTGTTCAAGCGCCTGTACGGCGATCACCCTTACGCTCACCCAAGCGAAGGCACGCCAGAAAGCGTTCCGAAGATTACCCTCGCGCAGTTGCAGGCGTTCCACGCCAAGGCTTATGCGGCGGGTAATGCCGTGATTGCCGTGGTCGGTGATTTGACCCGCGCCGAAGCCGAAGCGATGACGGCCAAAGTGTCGGCCTCGCTGCCCAAGGGCCCGGCCCTGGCGAAGATCGCCCAGCCGACCGAGCCCAAGGCTGGCCTGAGCCATATCGAGTTTCCGTCCAAGCAGACCCACCTGTTGTTCGCCCAACTGGGTATCGACCGCGCCGACCCGGACTACGCGGCCCTCTCCCTGGGCAACCAGATCCTCGGCGGCGGTGGTTTCGGCACCCGGTTGATGAGTGAAGTGCGCGAGAAGCGCGGCCTGACCTACGGCGTGTACTCCGGTTTCTCGCCGATGCAGGCACGCGGCCCGTTCATGATCAACCTGCAGACCCGCGCGGAAATGAGCGGTGGCACCCTGCGCCTGGTCGAGGATGTGCTCGCCGACTACCTCAAGACCGGCCCGACGCAAAAGGAGCTGGATGACGCCAAGCGCGAGCTGGCCGGCAGCTTCCCGCTATCCACCGCGAGCAACGCCGATATCGTCGGGCAACTGGGCGCCATGGGTTTCTACAACCTGCCGCTGAGCTACCTGGAAGATTTCATGAAACAATCCCAGGCCCTGACCGTAGAGCAGGTCAAGGCTGCCTTGAACAAACACTTGAGCGCCGACAAGATGGTCATCGTGACCGCCGGCCCGACCACTGCGCAAAAGCCACTACCGCCCCCCACTGATAAACCTGCCGAGCAGCCGCTCGGGGTTCCGGAGCATTAATGGCCAGTTCATCTCGCCCGAAAAAACCTGTCCACAACGTGCATAACGGTGTGGGCCAACTGCGCATCATTGGCGGCGAATGGGGCAGCCGCAAGCTGAGCTTCCCCGACGTCGTGGGCCTGCGCCCAACGCCGGATCGCGTGCGCGAAACCCTGTTCAACTGGCTGGCCCCGTACATCGCCGGGGCGAAGGTGCTGGACCCGTTTGCCGGCAGCGGCGCCCTGTTCCTGGAGGCGCTGTCCCGTGGCGCGGCCCAGGCACAGGCGCTGGATGCCAGCAATGTGGCGGTGTCCAGCCTCAAGGAGCACCTGGGCACCCTGCGCTGCACCAACGGCCAGGTGCAGACCGCTGACGCGCTGCGCTACCTGGAAACCCAGGCGGCGAGCGAATACGACGTGGTGTTCCTCGACCCGCCATTCAACCAGAACCTGTTGCCGACGGTGTGCGCATTGCTTGAAGAGCGCCAATGGCTGGCACCGGACTCATGGATCTACACTGAAAGCGAGACGGCACCGTCTACCTTGGGTTTGCCGGGCGCCTGGCGCCTGCACCGGGAGCAAAAATCCGGGCGGGTGTATTACGCGCTGTGGCATCGGTTGGTCGAAAGCGCCGTCTGACCTTTCAGACTGGCGTCAATTGTGGCGAGCGGGCTTGCCCCGCGTTGGGCTGCGAAGCAGCCCTAAAACCTGCGACGGCACTCTGACTGAATAAATGCGGTGTTCTTGATGGGGCTGCTTCGCAGCCCAACGCGGGGCAAGCCCGTTCGCCACAGACAGTGAGTTAGCTCAAAACCGAGAGTTTCATGACACCGTCCTCCGACCTGTTCACCCCCGCCTTCGGCCTCGGCAACCCTCACCTGCAAACCCTGTGGGGGCCGCTGTGGCGCCCTACCACCCACCTCGAACGCCAACGTGAACGGCTATGGCTGGAAGATGGCGACTTTCTCGACCTCGACTGGCACGGCCCGCACGACGCGCAAGCACCATTGGTACTGGTGCTGCACGGGCTCACCGGCTCATCCAACTCGCCTTACGTGGCCGGCCTGCAAAAAGCCCTCGCCGTACAAGGCTGGGCCAGCGCAGCCCTGAACTGGCGCGGCTGCTCGGGCGAGCCGAACCTGTTGGCGCGCAGCTATCACTCCGGGGCCAGTGAAGACCTGGCAGCCACGATTACCCACCTGCGCACCAAACGACCATTGGCACCGCTGTATGCAGTGGGTTATTCGCTGGGCGGTAATGTGCTGCTCAAGCATTTGGGCGAAACCGGCGACGCTTCGGGGCTGCAAGGCGCAGCAGCGGTGTCGGTGCCGTTTCGCCTGGACCAGTGCGCAGATCGCATCGGGCTGGGCTTTTCGCGGATCTATCAAAAGCACTTCATGCGCGAAATGCTCGCGTATATCCGCGCCAAACAAAGCCGCTTTTTACAGGATGGTCGTGCGGACGGGCTGAAAACCCTGGAAGCCCTCGGTTCACTGGAGAAGATGCGCACGTTCTGGGACTTCGATGGCCGGGTGACCGCGCCGCTGCATGGTTTCTTGAGTGCCGAGGACTATTACCGGCGCGCGTCGAGCCGCTACTACCTGGGCGCTATCCGCACACCGACGTTGATTATCCAAGCTGCCGACGACCCGTTCGTATTCGCCCACAGCTTGCCCGAAGCCAGCGAGCTGTCGGCATGCACCGAGTTTGAGCTGACGACTAAAGGTGGGCACGTGGGCTTCGTCGATGGCTCACTGAAACGCCCCAGCTACTACCTGGAGCGGCGCATCCCACAATGGCTGCTGGCCCAACACGGTTGAAGTAAAACCGTAGACATCGTTTACATCTGAAACCGGGGACATCGTTTACACATTTGAGGCAGGGAACTCAGTCACCCGTAGCGATTGCCCGCGCGGGATCGGTAATCCACTCGCTCCACGACCCCGCATACAACTTGCCCAACGGGTAACCCGCCAGGCTCAGGGCGAACAGGTTGTGGCACGCCGTCACGCCCGAGCCGCAGTACGCCACCAGATCTTCGGGCGAGCGGCCCTGCAACTGCGCGGCGAAGCGTTGCTTGAGTTGGTCGGCCGGCAGGAAACGCCCATCACTGCCCAGGTTTTCGCTAAACGCTGCACATTGAGCACCGGGGATATGCCCAGCAATCGGGTCAATAGGCTCAACTTCACCGCGAAAACGTGCTTGGGCACGGGCATCGATCAAGGTCAGGCGGGGCTGGCCCAGGCGTTTTTGCAGCTGTTCGGCGTCCAGCAGCAGGTGATTGTCCGGCGCCCCCACAAAGGTGCCAGGCGCAATTACCGGCGCATCCAGGCTCAACGGGAAACCCGCGGAGTGCCAGGCCTTGAGGCCACCGTCCAGGATAAACACGCCGTCACGCTTGCCCAGCCAGGCCAACAGCCACCAGGCGCGAGCGGCATAGGCGCCGGGGCCGTCGTCATAAAGCACCACTTCGGTGTCGGCATTGATGCCCCAGGCCTGGAGCTGTTCGACGAATCTTTTCGCCTCTGGCAAGGGATGACGCCCGGTCACCCCCTTGGTCACCGGCCCGCTCAAATGGCGCTCCAGGTCGGCATATTGCGCGCCTTCGATATGCCCTTCGGCGTAGCTGCAACGCCCGTAATCCGGGTCTTCCAGGGCAAAACGGCAATCCAGGATCACCAACCCCGCCGACTTTTGGCGCTCGGCTAATTGCTGGGGGCTGATCAATTGGGCAAGTGGCATGACGGACTCCTACAAATACAGGTGGGAAAGGTCTACTTCACTTCTTCCAGTGCCTGGTTCAGCGGCACGTAAAACTCTTTGAACAATGCATCCACCGCCTCTTTGGCCTGGGGCGTGACAAACCCCGCCTCCAGCACCAGCACCTGGTACACACCGCGCTTGATTGCCTCGGCGCTCAAATGCGTGGAATTTTCGTTGGTGGTGCACAAGAAACGCACCCAAGAGGTGAGGATGATCCAGGCATTGAGGGTCAGGGCTTCGGTCTGCACCGGGTTCATATTAAGGATGCCGGCGTCGACAAACCCCTGGTAGATGGCGCCGCCCTGGATCAGGCAACGCTGGGAAAACCGCCGGTAGCCGGTGGCCAGTTCCGGGTCGCTTTCCAGCAAGTGTTCAAGGTCGCGATGCAGGAAGCGGTAGCGCCACATCCCGGCCAATACGGCCTGCAGGTAGAAACGCTTATCCTCCACGACCATTGCACGCCCCTGGGGCGGGCGCAGGAAGCTGTCGACCAACGCTTCATATTCGCGAAACAGCACGGCGATGATCGCCTGCTTGTTGGGGAAGTGGTAGTACAGGTTGCCCGGCGAAATTTCCATATGGGCGGCGATATGGTTGGTGCTGACACTACGCTCGCCCTGCTGGTTAAAAAGCTCCAGGCTGGTTTGCACAATGCGCTCGCTGGTCTTTACTCGTGGTGCCATAGGGGATCAGCTTCTGTACACGTGATCGGGCATCTTACGGCCTATCCTGATTGGGATAAATCCGGATGTTACTGCAATGTTATTTGACAATTTAGAGCAATGACTCTAAAAATCCAGGCAGACCTATAACAATCGGGAACTGCGCCATGTCTGCCAACGTTGCCTACCTCCAGGATTCCCAGGCACTGGACCAACTCCAGGGCTTGTTCGATGCCCAGCGTCGCGCCTATGCGGCCAACCCGATGCCGCCAGCCGCGCAACGCCAGCAATGGCTCAAGGCCCTGCGCGAGTTGCTCAGCGACGAACGTCAGGCGCTGATCAACGCGATCAGCCAGGACTTCAGCCACCGCAGCGCAGACGAAACCCTGTTCGCCGAGCTGATGCCCAGCCTGCATGGCATTCACTACGCCAGTAAACACCTCAAGGGCTGGATGAAACCTTCCCGCCGCGCTGTAGGTATAGCCTTCCAACCCGCGTCAGCCAAAGTTATCTACCAACCGCTGGGCGTGGTCGGGGTGATTGTGCCCTGGAACTACCCGCTGTACCTGGCCATCGGCCCGCTGGTCGGCGCCCTGGCGGCCGGTAACCGGGTAATGCTCAAGCTGAGCGAGTCCACCCCCGCTACCGGCGCGCTGCTCAAGACCCTGCTGGCGAAGATCTTCCCTGAAGACTTGGTGTGTGTGGTGCTGGGCGAGGCCGACGTGGGCATGGCGTTTTCCAGGCTGCGCTTCGACCACCTGCTGTTCACGGGTGCCACCAGCATTGGCAAGCATGTGATGCGCGCCGCAGCCGAACACCTCACGCCGGTGACGCTGGAGCTGGGCGGCAAGTCGCCGGCCATCGTCTCGGCGGATGTGCCGCTCAAGGACGCCGCCGAACGTATCGCGTTCGGCAAGGCCCTGAATGCCGGGCAAACCTGTGTGGCACCGGACTACGTGCTGGTTCCGGAAGATCGCGTCGAGGGTTTTGTCGAGGCTTACAGCCAGGCGATTCGCGGGTTTTATCCGACCTTGGCCGACAACCCGGACTACACCGCCATCATCAACGAACGGCAATTGGCCCGGCTGAATGCTTACGTAAAGGACGCCACCGACAAGGGGGCCACCCTGATCCCGCTGTACGAGCAGAACCAGGCACGGCGCATGGCCCACAGCCTGCTGTTGAATGTCAGTGACGAGATGACCGTGATGCAGGATGAAATCTTCGGCCCTGTGCTGCCGATCGTGCCTTATCGCGGCCTCGACCAAGCGTTTGCCTACATCAACCAACGCCCTCGCCCACTGGCCCTGTATTACTTCGGCTACAACAAGCGCGAACAGAACCGCGTGCTCCACGAAACCCACTCCGGTGGCGTGTGCCTGAACGACACCCTGCTGCACGTCGCCCAGGACGACATGCCCTTTGGCGGGATCGGCCCTTCAGGCATGGGCCATTACCATGGCCATGAAGGTTTTCTCACGTTCAGCAAGGCCAAGGGGGTACTGGTGAAACAGCGCCTCAATGCGGCAAAGCTGATCTACCCGCCCTACGGCAAATCGATCCAGAAGTTGATCCAGAAGCTGTTCGTTCGCTGATACCGCCACCCTCGGGATAACAATAACAATGAACCCTAGCCTGACTGATTCACCCGCGCTGTCGCGGCGCGGCGTCTTGAAAATCGGCCTGTGCGCCAGTGCCTTCCTGGCCACCGCCGGGCTGGGCGCCAGCCTCAGCGGCTGCTCCAGCAGCACCCCGGCCAGCGGCTTCGCCATGCTGCGTGCCAGTGATTTGCCATTTCTGCGCGCGGTGATCCCGGTCCTGCTGGAAGGCGTGGCCAGCGCCCAGGAAGTCGCCAACGGGATTGAAGACACGCTGAAAAAGCTCGACTACAGCCTGCAACACCTGTCGCCGGAGATGTTCAAGCTGACCGAGCAGTTGTTCGACGTGCTCGGCATGGGCATCACCCGTGGCCCACTGACCGGCATCTGGGGCAGTTGGGAAAACGCCAGCAGCGAGCAAATCCGCAACTTTCTGCACCGCTGGGAAAACAGCTACCTGAACCTGCTGCGCATGGGCCAGGGCTCGCTGCTCAAGCTGGTGATCATGGCCTGGTACTTCCGACCGGCGTCCTGGGCACATTGCGGTTACCCCGGGCCACCGAAGATCTAGCCGTGTTCTCCGGCGCCCACATTGACGGCAACGTCCTAGCCTTTAACGCATAAAAACAAGAGTGCCCCTCTATGCCCGTACCCGATTTGTTTCGCGACGGCCTGGCCCGTGGCTGGAAAACCCACAACGGCGCCGCCCTGGACAACGACCTGACCCTGGACGCCGACGTCGCAATCATCGGCAGCGGTGCCGGTGGCGGCACCACCGCTGAGATCCTCAGCGCCGCCGGCTACAAAGTGCTGCTGATCGAAGAAGGCCCGCTCAAGACCAGCAGCGATTTCAAGCTGCTCGAAGATGAGGCTTACGCCAGCCTGTACCAGGAGGGCATCGGTCGCATGAGTAAGGATGGCGCCATTACCATCCTGCAAGGCCGGGCAGTGGGCGGCACGACGTTGATCAACTGGACCTCGAGTTTTCGCACCCCGGACGCCACCCTCGCCCACTGGGCCAGCGAATACGCGGTCAGGGGCCACAGCAGTGCCGAGATGGCGCCGTGGTTCGAAAAGATGGAGCAGCGCCTGGGCATCGCACCCTGGGCCATGCCGCCCAACGCCAATAACGATGTGATCCGCAAAGGTTGCGAGAAGCTCGGCTACAGCTGGCATGTGATCCCGCGCAACGTGCGCGGCTGTTTCAACCTGGGGTATTGCGGCATGGGCTGCCCGGTCAATGCCAAGCAGTCGATGCTGGTGACCACCATTCCCTCCACCCTGGAGAAAGGTGGTGAACTGCTCTACCTGGCCCGCGCCGAGCGCCTGAGATACAGCGGCGATACGATCAGCAGCCTGGAATGCGTGGCCATGGACGAACGCTGCGTGGCCCCCACCGGGCGCAAGATCACGGTCAAGGCCAAGCATTACGTACTCGCGGGTGGCGGCATCAATAGTCCGGCACTGCTGATGCGCTCCAACGCCCCTGACCCGCATTCACGGCTGGGCAAGCGTACGTTTTTGCACTTGGTGAATTTCTCCGCGGGGCTGTTCGATGAGGTGATCAACCCCTTCTACGGTGCGCCACAGTCGATCTATTCCGACCACTTCCAATGGCAGGACGGCACCACCGGCAAAATGTCCTACAAACTGGAAGCACCGCCGCTGCACCCGGCGCTGGCCAGCACCCTGCTCGGCGGCTACGGCACCCAGAACGCCCTGGACATGAGCCAGTTGCCCCACACTCACGCCATGCTCGCCTTGCTGCGCGATGGTTTCCATCCGGATAGCCCCGGTGGCAGCGTGGAATTGCGCGGTGACGGTACGCCGGTGCTCGACTATCAGGTGTCGGACTACGCCTGGGACGGCCTGCGCCGCGCCTTCCACAGCATGGCCGAGATCCAGTTCGCGGCGGGGGCCAAGTCGGTCAAGCCGCTGCATCACGATGCGCAGTATGTGAAGACCCTGGCCGAAGCCCGTAGCCTGATCGACGGCCTTAACCTGCAATTGCACCGCACCTGCCTGGGCAGTGCCCATGTGATGGGCGGTTGCGCCATGGGCGAAGACCCGAAAAATGCCGTGGCCGACAGCCTCGGTCGCCATCACCAGCTGCGCAATCTGTCGATCCACGATGGCTCGCTGTTCCCCACCAGCATTGGCGCCAACCCGCAGTTGTCGGTGTATGGATTGACCGCGCAACTGGCGTCGGCATTGGCCGAACGTCTGAAAACAGCATGAAAAAAGCCGGTATTCGGGGTGTCTATAGTGCTTTCTTCTGCATAAGTTGACTTGGCCGACCGGGATGGCTGCGATACCATCCGGTTCCCCAACGGACTCCGCCAGGACGACGCGATGAACCGAGTGTTGTACCCAGGTACCTTCGACCCGATTACCAAAGGCCATGGCGATCTGGTCGAACGTGCCTCACGCTTGTTCGACCACGTGATCATCGCGGTCGCGGCCAGCCCCAAGAAAAACCCGCTGTTTCCCCTGGAACAGCGCGTGGAGCTGGCGCGTGAGGTCACCAAGCACCTGCCTAACGTTGAAGTGGTGGGCTTCTCGACGTTGCTGGCGCACTTCGCCAAGGAGCAGAACGCCAATGTGTTCCTGCGCGGCTTGCGTGCGGTGTCGGACTTCGAATACGAATTCCAGCTGGCCAACATGAATCGCCAACTGGCGCCGGACGTGGAAAGCCTGTTCCTCACGCCGTCGGAACGTTATTCGTTCATTTCCTCGACGCTGGTCCGTGAAATCGCCGCATTGGGCGGGGATATCACCAAGTTCGTCCACCCGGCCGTGGCGGATGCACTGACGCTGCGCTTCAAGAAGTAATGCTCTTATTGGCAAGCCCGCTCGCCACAGCAACAAAGTAGTCTTCTACACGACATGCCGGACGGCCACAGGTCATGTGCACTCGCACTGCGGGCGCCAATGCGGCACAATTGCGCGCATTCGTTTTCAGATGCCTTGGCTGACAGCCCTGGCAGGAGTTTCCATGTCCCTGATCATCACCGACGATTGCATCAACTGCGACGTCTGCGAACCTGAGTGCCCGAACGCTGCGATTTCACAAGGCGAAGAGATCTATGTGATCGACCCCAACCTGTGCACCCAGTGCGTCGGCCACTACGACGAACCCCAGTGCCAGCAGGTGTGCCCGGTGGATTGCATTCCGCTGGATGAGGCACACCCCGAGACTGAAGCGCAGTTGATGGAGAAGTACCGGAAGATTACCGGTAAGGCTTGAGCTTCTTTAGTGCCTGTAAGGACCTCATCGGGGGCAAGCCCCCTCCCACACTTTGATTTGTGAATACCCTCAAAATGTGGGAGGGGGCTTGCCCCCGATAGCGATATCAGCCTTTACACCGCAATCAACTCTGGCACTTGGGGCAAAACACACTCGCCCGTTGCCCCAGCACCACGTTGCGCAATTCGCTCCCACAGACCTTGCACGCCTCGCCACCCCGGCCGTAGACGAACAATTCCTGCTGGAAATACCCCGGCTGCCCGTCACCGCCGATAAAGTCGCGCAACGTGGTGCCGCCACGCTCGATCGCCGCCGCCAGAATGCGCTTGATCTCGATCGCCAGCTTCAAATAACGCCCGCGTGAAATGCCGCCGGCGGCGCGACGCGGATCAATCCCCGCCGCAAACAACGCCTCAGTCGCATAGATATTGCCCACGCCGACCACCACCGCGTTGTCCATGATGAACGGTTTCACCGCCATCGACTTGCCGCGAGACAGTTGAAACAAACGCTCACCGTCGAACAGCTCGGTCAACGGCTCCGGCCCCAGGCGCAGCAGCAGTTCGTGGTTATGCGGGTCCTGGCTCCAGAGCATTGCGCCGAAACGCCGAGGGTCGGTGTAACGCAGGGCCAGGCCGGATTCAAGCTCGATGTCCACATGCTCATGCTTGGCCGCCGGCATGCCGACCTCCACCAGGCGCAGGTTACCGGACATGCCCAGGTGGCTGATCAAGGTGCCCACTTCGGCATTGATCAACAGGTACTTGGCCCGTCGTTCCACCAGCACGATGCGCTGCCCGGACAGGCGCACATCCAGGTCTTCCGGGATCGGCCAGCGCAGGCGCCGTTCGCGCACCACGACGCGGCTGACCCGCTGGCCTTCCAGGTGCGGCGCGATCCCGCGCCGGGTGGTTTCGACTTCAGGTAACTCGGGCATGTGGACCTCTTGAAGGGGGGATCAGTGCGCGCCCAGCTCGCGGATCGACAGCTTCATGCTTTCGAAGTCGTAGTCCGACAGGCCCACGTAGTCCAGCACCAGGTGGCCAATGGCGTTCCACTCATGGTCCTCCGCCTGGTTGCCCAACACGCGGTAGGACGAGCAGATGTGCTCGGCCATTTTCAGGATCGCCAGCAGGTTTTTCAGCTGCGGATTGCGCGACGACTCATCGCTGAAGATCGCCAGGGCATTGTGGTGGTTGGCGATGGCATCGGTCACATGTTCCGGCAGGCGCCAGGACTTGGCCGTGTAGTAGCCGACCACGGCGTGGTTGGTGTTGAACGCATTGTTCTCGGTGTCGACTACCCGGCAATCGGCGCCAGCGTTGGCGTAGGCCTCTTCGAGCACCGCCATGTAGTCGGGGAAGCGCTTGAGCATCAACGGCACGCCGCAGTCGTGGAACAGGCCCAAGGCATAAGCCTCGTCGACTGCCTGGGAACCGGTGCGCTTGGCCAGGGTCAGGCAGGTCATCGCCACATCCTGGGCGGTGTCCCAAAAACGGTTGAGCGTAACGATGGTGTCGTCGCTCATCTCGCCTTTGATCGACAATGCGTTGATCAGGTTGATGATCGAACGGCTCCCCAACAGGTTAACCGCGCGCTGGATCGAAGCGATCTTGTTGCTCAAGCCGTAATACGACGAGTTGACGACCTTCAACAGCGCACCGGAAAGGCCTGGATCCTGGGAAATCAGCCGCGCAATCACTTCCAGGTCCGGATCGGGCATGTACTGCTCCATCTGCAAATCCACCATGATTTGCGGCTGAGGCGGTACGCTGATGCCTTGCAAGGCCTGTTGGATCTGTTCGGCGGAAAGCTCTGGGGACATAAGTGCATACTCTGGGCGAGAGGGGATTCTAACCCCGATGGGAAGCTCACCGACACCTCAAAAAACCACCCCTTGCTCCTGTAGGAGCGAGCTTGCTCGCGAAAACCCAAAGACGACGCGGGCTGCCTGATAGCGCTGCGTTATCGTTGGCGTTCTTCGCGAGCAAGCTCTCTCCTACAGTCCATCAGGCCACGCCGCGAAATTGCATGTAACACGGTATACTCCCGCTCTTTTTTCCGGAGCGACGTCATGTCCCTGCCAAGCCTGCGTCTCAAAGCCAACGCCGATCGTCGTTTGCGCAACGGCCACCTGTGGGTCTACAGCAACGAAATCGACGTGGCCGCCACCCCACTCCACGGCTTCCAGGCAGGCGACCAGGCCATTCTGGAAGCAGCCGGCGGCAAGACCCTGGGCATCGTGGCCATGAGCCCGAACAACCTGATCTGCGCACGCCTGTTGTCGCGTGACATCAAGTTGCCCCTGGACAAATCGCTGCTGGTGCACCGCCTCAACGTCGCCCTGTCCCTGCGCGACCGCCTGTTCGACAAGCCGTTCTACCGCCTGGTCTACGGCGATTCCGACCTGCTGCCGGGCCTGGTGGTCGACCGTTTCGGCGACATCCTGGTGGTACAGATCGCCTCGGCGACCATGGAAGCCCATAAAGAAGACGTGATCGCCGCCTTGACCCAAGTGCTCAAGCCGAGCGGCATCCTGTTCAAGAACGACTCCGCCGCGCGCGACGCCGAAGGCCTCAACCGCTACGTCGAGACCGTATTCGGCCTGGTGCCGGAGTGGGTCTCGCTCGAAGAGAACGGCGTGAAATTCGAAGCCCCGGTGATCCAGGGCCAGAAAACCGGCTGGTTCTACGACCACCGCATGAACCGCGCGCGCCTGGCGCCGTATGCCAAAGGCAAACGTGTACTCGACCTGTACAGCTACATCGGTGGCTGGGGCGTGCAAGCGGCAGCCTTCGGCGCCAGTGAAGTATTCTGCGTCGACGCCTCGGCCTTCGCCCTCGACGGCGTCGAGCGCAACGCCGCGCTGAACGGTGTCGCCGAGAAAATGACCTGCATCGAAGGCGACGTCTTCGAAGCCCTGAAGGAACTCAAAGCCAGCGAAGAACGCTTCGACGTGATCGTCGCCGACCCGCCGGCCTTCATCAAACGCAAAAAAGACATGAAAAACGGCGAAGGCGCCTACCGCCGCCTCAACGAGCAAGCCATGCGCCTGCTCAGCAAGGACGGCATCCTGGTCAGCGCCTCGTGCTCGATGCACCTGCCCGAAGACGACCTGCAAAACATCCTGCTGACCAGCGCCCGCCACCTGGACCGCAATATCCAGATGCTCGAGCGCGGCGGCCAGGGTCCGGATCACCCGGTGCATCCGGCGATTGTCGAGACGCGCTACATCAAGAGCATTACGTGCCGGTTGTTGCCCAATAGCTAAAGCCAAGCACAGATAAAAATGTGGGAGGGGGCTTGCCCCCGATAGCCGTGTGTCAGCCAGCTAATATGGGGCTGACACTACGCAATCGGGGGCAAGCCCCCTCCCACATTTGTTTTGTGGTTGCCGTGAAAGCTTTTCCTACCCAAGCAAGCCACGTCAATTCAGGAAGTTTCTCTCAACGCTTTTGATTGAATTCCACTTTTCGCAGACTAGTATCCGTTTCTGGTTTTACTCCGGAAAACAAAAGCAATGTCTGGGCCCACCCTCTCCCGCTTTATCCTCATCACCTGCATTTCACTGATCAGCTTCTTCCCTATCAACATCCTACTGCCCTCTTTCCCCGCGCTGGCAACCCGGTTTGACACGCCCAGCGCAGACATCGCGCTGTCCATCAGCCTGTTCACCCTGGTCTTTTCCATCTCTCAACTGGTCACCGGTCCGCTTTCGGATAAATGGGGGCGCAAGAACGTGCTGCTCGGCTGCATCACGTTGTCGATTGTCGGAGCAATAGGCTGCGCACTGGCGTCGAATTACCTGACCTTCCTGCTGTTTCGCGCGGTGCAGGCCATGGGCTGTGGGTTCTTTGTATTGGGCCATGCACTGGTGGAAGACCTGTTCGACGAACAGGACCGAGTCCGGGTGCGCCTCTATTACATGACCCTGAGCGGCTCGTTTGTCGCCTTGTCACCGCTGATCGGCTCCTGGCTGCAAACCACCTTCGACTGGCAAGGGAGCTTCTATGCGTTCGCACTCATGGCATTGGGCATGTTTCTCCATGCGTTTTGCATCCTGCCTTCCAAGGCTGCCAGCCCTCACAGCACGCCCGTCTCGATCCCAGGCACGCTCAAGGCGGTCGCTGCCAATCGCGACTTCCTGCGCTACTGGTGGATCGCCGCCCTGGTGTTTGCCTGCTACTTCGCCTTGATCAGCGTGACACCGCTGATTTTCATGGATGCGCTGAAGCTTTCCGAATATCAGTACGCGCTGGTGCTGATGGTGTACGGCGCGGCTTATCTGCTCGGCGGCGTGGCGGCTTCGTACCTGCAAAAACGCATCTCGCTACCCCTACAAATCAACATCGGCCTAGGACTACTGCTCGTGGCTGGCGCGCTGTTAACGCTGATCGTCAGCCTGGAAGCCATCACCACCGTGACCTTACTCATCCCCATGCTGATCAGCGCCCTGGCCGTCACCCTGGTTCGGCCCGCTGCGATTTCCGCAGCGATGCTGTTGTTCTCGAGCAGCGCGGGCACGGCTGCGTCTGCGGGCAACAGCATTATGTTCCTCACCGCGGCCATCAGCAGCGCCGCACTGGCCCAGGCCGGCGATTATCTGCTGATGTCCATCGCCCTCAGCTTCATCGGCCTCAGCCTATGGGGGCTGCTGACCAATCACCGAACAGGTCGCGGCTAACGCTCCCGAATCACTGGGGTGAGCAGCATGTCGCTGGACTTCAATTGCATGTAACGCGGCTTGGCCAACGAGACCTTGCCAGCGCGGATGTCGCGGATCAGCGTTTCAGTGTCGACAGCACCGTCGGGAAGTTGCGTCCACAGCAGCGGGCCACGATCGCTCCATTGGCCTTTATTGTCCTGCACAAAAATACGCGGGGGCTTGAAGTCGTGACGGTAACTGGTGCGCGGCACTGCCAGCACTTCGGACCGGCCATCCTCGTCAAGGTCGACCGCCCATAACACACAGCCGGGCTCGCAAGGCGAGTCCGTGTTCAGGCCGAGTTCGGCAAACTGCTCACTGCCTTTGGGCTCCGGGCCGATCCATTCCAGTTCGGGCTTGGGCCGCTCGGCCCTCTCCTTTTCATACCGCTCAGTGAAACTCAGTGCCGTGTCGTCCATCCGCTCACGCAAGGCGCGGCGTGCCTCCGGGTCCAGAATGCGCTCCTGATCCAGGTCGACCTGCAACTTTGCATACGCCTCCTCACCTGCTTTCTCCAGGCCAAACCGCAAGTAGTGCGCATCGAACGCTTCAGCCTTGATGCGCCCGTCGAGCAAACGCCGGACCTGATCGTCGACGCTCAGGCGCACCGGATCGAGGATCGGCGTGTTGACCAACACCACCAGCCCACAAAACAGCAACGCCAGGGCCGGGTTGGTAATACGCAAGTTGCTGAGCCAGACCGGCGAACGTAACACCACCGCCCACACGGCCGCCAGGCCGTACAAGCCACACAGGAACGCCGCGGCCAGTGCGATGAAACGTTGTGGCGACAAGGCATATTGCTCGACCCGCAACCAGCTCGAATAAAACGCAATGGCCGCGAGAATCGGCAGGCACAGCAGGCTCAACTCGATAAAACGCGTTAACCATTTGGGGTACGGCGGAGGTTGAACGCCCTCTTGAAAAACGCCATTGAGCAAGAACAACTGCGCCCCGGCCAGCACCAGCAGAATCGGCGTGGAATAACCCGTCGCCCAAATCCGCCCGAGCCCGGTGAACGGCAGGGTCAGGGTAAACAGCAGGCTGATCAGGGCGATCAGCGGCAACAACAAGCCACAGGCGCTGAACAGCATGCCGCGCATCTGGTCGATGACCTTCTCGCTGCGCGCCGCCAGGTACATGCCCAAGGCGAACACCAACGGCAAGCTGATGCACAGGAATAACTGGCTCCAGAAGTGGCGCTCGAAAAATTCGATGCCCAGCATCAGGAACAGTCGGCCCCATAGCTTGAGCAGCAACATGAACACCCCCACCAGGATCAGGGCGTACAGCACGATGAATACACTGTTCCAGGCTTGCTGGAACAGGTCCTCATAGCGCCAGCGCTGCCCTTTTTCGGCGGGCCAGGCGAACAGAAACGTGGCACAGACATAACTCAACAACATCACGCTGATGAACCAGGAATTGATCGCCCAGCGGTTATTGCCGACATGGTCGAGGCCGTAGCAGACCCACAGCGTCATGCCGCCCATCAACAGAGTGAACGCCAGCGTAGGCAGCAGCGACCGCCACTGCCGGGCTTTTTCCCCCAGCAACTGCAAGGTGGTGCCGCCGACCAACACCACGGTGTAGGTGACAAAAAACAGGGTTTCGCTCAAGCGATAGAGCTGATCGGAGTAATAGAAGACGACTCCCTGGATCAGGCCGATCAGCAGGTAGCAACCAAGAAAACGATGGATACCGGGCATTCCAATTCCTTTGGAGAGGGGCGAGGGCAAAGGGCCGCTAGTCTAAACAAAGCCTGCGGCCGTGAGTATTGCCCCATTCCCTCCAGCCACCAGCGGTGTAGAATCGGCCCTATTCATCGCCAGTCATCCCCCGGCGGGTTTATGAGCTCAAGGCCAATGCGCACGGCGATCCCGTCACGTTTGCGGCAACTTCCGGACACCAGTGCCATTTTTCGGGTGTTCCAGACGTCAATAGAAGCTCACTCCCCTTTGATACCGATTAGCCGCCCGGAGTGCTCCAATGCCTGATTACCGCTCGAAAACATCCACCCACGGTCGCAACATGGCCGGCGCCCGCGCGCTGTGGCGTGCCACTGGGATGAAAGATGACGACTTCAAGAAGCCGATCATCGCGATTGCCAACTCGTTCACCCAGTTCGTACCGGGTCACGTGCACCTCAAGGACCTGGGCCAACTGGTCGCCCGCGAGATCGAACGCGCTGGCGGCGTGGCCAAGGAATTCAACACCATCGCCGTGGACGACGGCATCGCCATGGGCCATGACGGCATGCTGTACTCGCTGCCGAGCCGCGAGATCATCGCCGATTCCGTCGAGTACATGGTCAACGCCCACTGCGCCGACGCCATCGTCTGCATCTCGAACTGCGACAAGATCACCCCCGGCATGCTGATGGCCGCCCTGCGCCTGAATGTGCCGGTGATCTTCGTCTCCGGCGGCCCGATGGAAGCCGGCAAGACCAAGCTGGCCTCCCACGGCCTCGACCTGGTGGACGCCATGGTCATCGCCGCCGATTCCAGCGCTTCTGACGAGAAGGTCGCGGAATACGAGCGCAGCGCCTGCCCGACCTGCGGCTCATGCTCCGGCATGTTCACCGCCAACTCGATGAACTGCCTGGTGGAAGCCCTGGGCCTGGCCTTGCCGGGCAACGGTTCGACACTGGCCACCCACAGCGACCGCGAGCAACTGTTCCTGCAGGCCGGCCGCACCATCGTCGAGCTGTGCAAGCGTTACTACGGCGAGAACGATGAGTCGGTATTGCCGCGCAATATCGCCAACTTCAAGGCGTTCGAAAACGCCATGACCCTGGACATCGCCATGGGCGGTTCCACCAACACCATCCTGCACTTGCTGGCCGCGGCCCAGGAAGCCGAGATCGATTTCGACCTGCGCGACATCGACCGTCTGTCCCGCCACGTGCCGCAACTGTGCAAAGTCGCGCCGAACATCCAGAAGTACCACATGGAAGACGTGCACCGCGCCGGCGGGATCTTCTCCATCCTGGGCTCCCTGGCCCGTGGCGGCCTGCTGCACACCGACCTGCCGACCGTACACAGCAAGTCCCTCGCCGAAGGCATCGCCAAGTGGGACATCACCCTGACTGACGACGAAGCCGTGCACACCTTCTTCAAGGCCGGCCCGGCGGGTATCCCGACCCAGACCGCGTTCAGCCAGTCGACCCGCTGGGACACCCTCGACGACGACCGTGAAAACGGCTGCATCCGCAGCGTCGAGCACGCCTATTCGAAAGAAGGCGGCCTGGCCGTGCTGTACGGCAACATCGCCCTGGACGGCTGCGTGGTGAAAACCGCCGGCGTGGATGAGTCGATCCACGTGTTCGAAGGCAACGCCAAGATCTTCGAAAGCCAGGACAGCGCCGTACGCGGCATCCTCGCCGACGAAGTCAAGGAAGGCGACATCGTGATCATCCGCTACGAAGGCCCGAAAGGCGGCCCGGGTATGCAGGAGATGCTCTACCCGACGTCCTACCTGAAATCCAAGGGCCTGGGCAAAGCCTGTGCCCTGCTGACCGACGGCCGCTTCTCCGGCGGCACCTCGGGCCTGTCCATCGGCCACGCTTCGCCGGAAGCCGCTGCTGGCGGCGCGATCGGCCTGGTGCAGGATGGCGACAAGGTGCTGATCGACATTCCGAACCGTTCGATCAACCTGTTGATCAGCGACGAAGAACTGGCTGCGCGCCGGGTCGAGCAGGACAAGAAAGGCTGGAAACCGGTGGAGAAGCGTCCGCGCAAAGTCACCACGGCGCTGAAAGCCTATGCCCTGCTGGCCACCAGTGCCGACAAGGGTGCCGTGCGTAACAAGGCGATGCTCGACGGCCTGTAAGCCTCGCGCATAAAAATGCCCCGCCAAGTGCGGGGCATTTTTTTGCCTGGAACAACTCTTCAAAACACTGAAGATCAACTGTGGGAGGGGGCTTGCCCCGATGGCAGCGTGTCAGTAGATACATCCACAGCTGACCCACTGCTATCGGGGGCTTGCCCCCTCCCACATTTTTGACCGCATTCGGCCCGTTACTGAATTTCGTCAGGCTTGACGATCACCCAGTTCTTGTCCGCCGTCACCGGCAACCCTTCCTTGGCCTGTGCGGCCGCATGCTTGGCGATCATGCCGTTGAGCTGGGTCATGTACTTGTCCTTGCGGTTGACCCACAGATGGATGCCGCCCTTGGCCACGTCCACATCGTGGAACAGCATGTAGCCGTCGCTGGTCGGGGTATCGCCACCGACGATCACCGGTTTTTTCCATTCGTCGATGTAGGTCAGGATTGCGGCGTGTTTGCCGGCCATCCAGGTGGCGGGGGTCCACAGGTACGGGGTCAGTTCCAGGCCGAGGTTGGCTTTCTCGTCATATTTACCGGCGCTGATCTGCTTGCGCGCCGTGGTCAGCTCGCCGGTCTTGCGGTCCTTGAGCAAGGTGGTCACGCCGATGACGTTCTCGGGCTTGACGTTATAGCCGTACTTCGGATCGGCGGCGACCATGCGCACCAGCTCTTCCGAGGCAGCAGTCATCACGTACACCTCGATGCCGTTTTCCATCAGTTTGTTGTACAGCTCGGCCTGGCCGGTGAAGACTTTCGGCGGCTGTACTTCGGAGTTCTTCACCACGTCGCCTTCGAAGTAGCTGACCGGTACCGGCTTGCCGGAGGCCATCAACTCATCGACCTGAACCTTGAGCTCCTTGAGGGTAAAACCTGCAAACACTTGGGCGACCCACGGGTAGCAGACCATGTCGTCCACTTCGCAGAGGCGATAGTAGTAACTGAACAGGCTTTCCTTATGGTCGGCGGTGTCTTTGAACGGGATGAGCTTGAGCGACGGATCGAGCGTGTCGCGGGTGATCAGGCCCTTGTTTTCCATGTAGGGCAGCAGGGACTCTTCGAGGTCGTAGCGATAGCTGGTGTTGTCCATGTCGAACACCGCAAAGTTACCTTTGTTGGCATTGGCGGCGATCATTTCGTCCAGTTGCTTGGCGGCGGGTGCCGGCCAGTGCTTCAACTCGGTGGCGGCGAACGCCTGGCTGGCGAGGCCTAGGCAGAATGCGGCGGATACCAGTAGTTTCGGTACGAGCTTCATAGGCGTTGTCTCCCTGAGAGAAAGACATCGACGCTAACAAATCTCTGTGACAGTTACCGCCCGAGCACGACCGCCTCCATCGCGATTGCGCCAATGGCATGTGCCTGAGCGTCAAACGCTTATTCCAAAAACGACAGACACCATTCCATATCGGTATTAAATCATTATATTTCAAGCTGTTAGGCTTCCCGGTTCGCAATCGCAGGCTCACGCGATTGGCTGCCTTCTCAACGGAGCTTCAATGAATCTGCCCCTGATTCTCAACTTACTGGTGTTCGTGGCCTTGCTATTGGGCCTGGCACAAACCCGTCGCACCCACTGGAGCCTCGCCAAGAAGGTTCTGTTCGCCCTGGTACTGGGCGTGGCGTTCGGTGTGGCCCTGCACGCCATTTATGGCGCCGGCAACCCGGTGCTCAAGGCCTCCATCGGCTGGTTCGACCTGGTCGGCAATGGTTATGTGCAGTTGCTGCAGATGATCGTGATCCCGCTGGTGTTCGCCTCGATCCTCAGTGCCGTGGCGCGCCTGCATAACGCCGCGTCCCTGGGCAAGATCAGCTTCCTGACCATCGGCACGCTGCTGTTCACCACGGCGATTGCAGCCCTGATCGGCATCGGCCTGACCAACCTGTTTGGCCTCACCGCCGAAGGCCTGGTGGCCGGCACCCAGGAAATGGCGCGCCTGCAAGTCATCCAGAGCGATTACGCGGGCAAGGTCGCCGACCTGAATATCCCGCAGTTGCTGCTCTCATTCGTGCCGGCCAACCCGTTCGCCGACCTGGCGCGGGCCAAGCCGACGTCGATCATCAGTGTGGTGATCTTCGCCGCATTCCTAGGGGTTGCCGCGCTGCAACTGCTCAAGGATGACGTGGAGAAAGGCCAGAAAGTGCTCAACGCCATCGACACCCTGCAAGCCTGGGTGATGCGCCTGGTGCGCCTGGTGATGAAGCTGACGCCCTACGGTGTATTGGCGCTGATGACCAAGGTGGTCGCCAGCTCCAACCTGCAAGACATCATCAAGCTCGGCAGTTTTGTCGTGGTCTCGTACCTGGCCCTGGGGTTGATGTTCGTGGTGCATGGCCTGCTGCTGTCGCTGGCCGGGATCAACCCGCTGCGCTTCTTCCGCAAGGTGTGGCCGGTGCTGACCTTTGCCTTTACCAGCCGCTCCAGCGCGGCGGCGATCCCGCTGAGCATCGAAGCGCAGACCCGTCGCCTGGGGATCCCGCACTCCATCGCCGGTTTCGCCGCCTCGTTCGGCGCCACCATCGGCCAGAACGGCTGCGCCGGCCTGTACCCTGCCATGTTGGCGGTGATGGTCGCGCCGACCGTGGGCATCAACCCGCTGGACCCGCTGTGGATCGCGACCCTGGTGGCCATTGTGACCTTAAGCTCGGCCGGTGTGGCGGGCGTGGGTGGCGGTGCGACATTCGCCGCACTGATCGTATTGCCAGCCATGGGCTTGCCGGTGTCACTGGTGGCGCTGCTGATTTCCGTGGAGCCGCTGATCGACATGGGCCGCACGGCGTTGAACGTGAATGGTTCGATGACAGCGGGGGCGATTACCAGCCAGATCATGCAGCAGACGGATAAAGCGTTGTTGGATGCCGATGAGCATGCCGAATTAGCGCAGGCCTGATAGACGGCCATCGGGGGCAAGCCCCCTCCCACATTCGACCGCATTCTCATGTTGGAACTCGATCAACTGTGGGAGGGGGCTTGCCCCCGATGCTTTTAGACTTTTTCCCAGACTTCGAAGGTGTAAGCCGGCTTATCACCTTCGGCTGGGTTCGGCAGATTGGAAACCAACGTCCACTGGTTCGTATCAAACTCCGGAAACCACGCATCCCCATCCGGGCTCAACGCCACCCGCGTCAAATACAGGCGATCCGCCTGCGCCAGCCCCTGCTCATACAGCTGCGCGCCGCCGATCAGCATCAGCTCATCCACGCCCTGCTCCAGCGCCCAGGCCTCAGCCCGCGCCACGGCGGCATCGAGTGACGGAAAAACTTCCGCACCTTCAAGCGCCAGATCGGTCTGACGACTGACCACAATGTTCAAGCGCCCCGGCAGCGGTCGGCCCAGGGAATCCCAGGTCTTGCGCCCCATGATGATCGGCTTGCCCAGGGTGGTGGCCTTGAAATATTTGAAATCCCCCGGCAAATGCCAGGGCATGCTGTTGTCGACGCCGATCACACGGTTTTCACCGAGGGCTGCGATCAGGCTTAAAGGGAGAGTTTTTTTCATGGCGACGAGAATACCAGAGCAGCACGCAGCGTACCCCAACCAGGTGCACAGCGGTTATGCTCCAGGCTCACGAACACAACAGGACGGCGCGTGACTGCACTGCCCCCCCTGCACACACTCTGGCTGACGGAAACCGTGCGCCTGCGTGAAGAACACGCCGGCCCCTTGGACGACCTCGAAGCCAACCGCCTGGCCCGTACGGCCGGCGGCGATCTGCCGACGCGCATCCAGCAGCGCGCTCTGCACCTGGCCGAGCGCGATGGCCTGACGGCCGCCCTTGCTCGCTGGCTGCAAGGTGCGCGCCTGGCGCTGCTGCTGCTGGCAATAATCGCAGTGATCAGCGGCGCTGGCCTGGCCTTTGCTGCGCTGGGCAACGGCTTGATCCCGGTGAACGTGTTCTGGGCCCTGGGCAGCCTGCTCGGCTTAAACCTGATCCTGTTAATCAGTTGGGCTTTAGGCCTGCTGTTTGCCGGCGAACACAGCGCCAGCCTTGGGCGACTGTGGTTATGGCTCAGCGAAAAGCTCGCCCGTGACGCCAAGGCCGCGCAACTGGCGCCAGCGCTTTTACTGCTGCTGCAACGACAGAAACTCAATCGCTGGGCGGTCGGTGTGCTGGTCAACAGCCTGTGGTTGTTGGCGTTGCTCAGTGCCCTGGTGATTCTGCTGACGCTGCTCGCTACCCGCCGCTATGGCTTTGTGTGGGAAACCACCATTCTGGGCGCCGATACCTTTGTCGCCGTCACCCAGGCCCTCGGCACCCTGCCCGCCCTGCTGGGCTTCAACGTGCCAACCGTCGACATGATCCGCGCCAGCGGCGATTCCGCGCTGAATATCGAAAGCGCCCGCCAAGCCTGGGCCGCCTGGCTGGTGGGCGTGCTACTGGTCTACGGCGTGATGCCCCGCTTGATCCTCGCCCTGCTGTGCCTGTGGCGCTGGAAACGCGGGCGCGCCGCCCTGCGCCTGGACCTCAACCTGCCCGGCTACAGCCAGTTGCGCGAACGCCTGATGCCGAGCAGCGAGCGCCTTGGGGTCAACGATGCCGCGCCCGAACAGCTGCACCACGTCAGCGGCGGCGTCAGTGAATTGGAAAGCGATGGCGCGCTGCTGGTGGCCATCGAGCTGGACGACCAGCACCCCTGGCCGCCCAAGCTGCCCTCCAGCGTCAAGAACGCCGGCATCCTCGACAGCCGCGAATCGCGCAACAAGCTGCTGGAACAACTCGCCCGCTTTCCACCTGCGCGCCTGGCCATCGCCTGCGATCCACGCCGCTCGCCGGACCGCGGCAGCCTGGCGCTGATCGCCGAGCTGGCACGCGGCGCCAGCGCTACCCGGGTGTGGCTGCTGCAAGCCCCGCCCGGCCAGGCGCTGGATGCCGAGCGCCTGGGCGACTGGCACGCCGCGCTGCAACAGCTTGAACTACCGTTCGCCGATTGCGCGCCGCTGAACTGGCTGGAGACCGGTCATGACTAAACCGCTGAAACTCGCCGTGGTCGGCCACACCAACGTCGGCAAGACCTCCCTGCTGCGCACGCTGACCCGTGACGTCGGCTTCGGCGAAGTCTCCCATCGCCCCAGCACCACACGCCATGTCGAAGGCGCGCGTTTGTCGGTGGATGGCGAAGCCTTGCTGGAGCTTTACGACACCCCCGGCCTGGAAGATGCCATCGCCCTGCTCGACTACCTGGAGCGCCTGGAACGCCCCGGCGAACGCCTGGACGGCCCTGCACGCCTGGTGCGGTTTCTGGACGGCAGCGAAGCGCGCCAGCGGTTCGAACAGGAAGCCAAGGTGCTGCGCCAGTTGCTCGCCTCCGACGCCGGCCTGTATGTGATCGACGCCCGCGAGCCGGTGCTGGCCAAGTACCGCGATGAACTGCAAGTGCTGGCCAGTTGCGGCAAACCGCTGCTGCCCGTACTCAACTTTGTCAGCAGCAACGACCACCGCGAGCCGGACTGGCGCGAAGCCCTGGCCCGCCTCGGCCTGCATGCGCTGGTGCGCTTTGACAGCGTGGCGCCGCCGGAAGACGGCGAACGGCGCTTGTATGAAAGCCTTGCCCTGCTGCTGGAAAACGCGCGGCCGCAACTGGAAAGGCTGATTCTCGATCAACACGCCCAACGCCAGGCTCGTCAGCAAAGCGCTGCGCGGTTGATTGCCGAATTGCTGATCGACTGCGCCGCTTGTCGCCGCAGCGTGGTCACCGAAGACGAACAGCAAGCCATCGGTGACCTGCGCAAAGCGGTACGCCAGCGCGAGCAAAAATGCGTGGAAGCCCTGCTCAAACTATTCGGCTTCCGCCCACAGGATGCCGCCGCCAGCGACCTGCCCTTGCTCGACGGGCGCTGGGGCGATGACCTGTTCAACCCGGAAACCCTCAAGCAACTCGGCGTGCGCGTCGGGGGTGGAATCGCCGCAGGCGCTGCCGCGGGTGCCGGTGTGGACCTGCTGGTCGGTGGACTAACGCTGGGCGCCGCCGCCCTGGCCGGCGCGATTGCCGGCGGCGCGCTGCAAACCGCGCGCAGCTATGGCAGCCGACTGCTGGGCAAAATCAAAGGCCAGCGTGAGCTGACCGTCGACGATAGCGTGCTGCGCCTGCTCGCCCTGCGCCAACGCCAGTTGCTCAAGGCCCTTAACCTGCGCGGCCATGCGGCGATGCACAGCATCAAGGTCGACACGCCGCAGGACAAGACCTGGCGTGAAGGCAAGCTGCCGGAAGCCTTGCACAAGGCCCGCGCTCACCCGCAATGGTCGGCCCTCAACCCAAACGCCAAATTGAGCCAGGCCGAGCGCCAGGAACAGATAGAAAAACTGGCCCAGGAACTTTGAAAAAACGACTTATAGCCTCATGTCGGTTGGACATGAACTGAGCCGTGACTGACCACTGCGGCATCGGACTTATGCCAATTAAACTTCAAGTCACTGACGGCGAGCGCAAAATGGCCTTGAGCGACCACTGTTAAATAACGCATTGATCAGTTCCTTGCCTGCGGCCACTCATATTGGCATCGGCTCCGTCATACCACTTGAACGCCAGGAAACTGTTGCACATCGACCGGATCAGTTCCTTGTCGGCATTATTCGCAATCCCGTCTTTGTTCACGTCTGTTCGAGTAAATGATTCCAACACCCCATTACCATCGCCGTCATAGCCTGCGGCCTGAAAAATGAGAGTAGGTTTTCGAACAGGGCTGAGTCGATCGAAAAAGCCCAGCTCGACGGCGTTAGGCGAGCCTTTCGGGGTGTAATGAGCAACCATCAGCACCAATACGCGCTGTGAGCTTTCGCCCTTGTTGAACCAATGCAACTTGAGAAACGTCCCGGCGAATGCCTTGAGCAACAGTTTGTCGGCAATATCGCTGCTGCCATCACCATTGATATCCCCAGCGAACTGAAAGTCCGTGACACCATCGGCATTCATATCAACCGCCACGGCTTCATGGACCAAATCATCGGGCTGGTTGGAACTACGTTCATAAAAATGCAGCAGGATCGTATCGGCTACGCCGTTGCCGCTGCGGTCTTGAGCGATCGCTTTCAAATAACGCATGGGAGTGCTCCTTTGATAAGAAGCACCCACTTTAAGGACGCGCAGAGGTAGACCACAGGCGGCGAATCTGCGTTTACTGTGCGGTGTGTCTACACACTCAGTAGCCGTTCGGCCTTGGCCTTGAGCACCTCCAGATCGAGTACCGGCACGTGCATTTCCTTAGCCTGTTCGTCCCAGTGGCGCATGCGCAGGCTGATCGCGTACAGCGGGTCCTGCTCGAAAGCCTGGGCTTCTTCGACCGTCATCACCCCTCCCTGGTAACCCAGGGTGCGGCGGCTGGCCTCACTCAGGCGGGCGTAATAGTCAGGCTGGCTGAAGGTCAGGTAGCGCTTGGCCTCGACGTGATATTCCACCAGCCGCGCCAGGCGCTCGCTGAAACCGACGCGGCGCAGGTAATCGGCGCCCAGCCGCTCATGGCTGGCCACGCCATAACCGCCCATGTTCTCGCCGCCCTGGCCGCAGAGATGGCCGATATCGTGGAAGAACGCCGCCAACACCACTTCATCATCAAAGCCCTCGGCCATGGCCAACTGAGCGGCTTGGGACATGTGCTCGATCTGCGACACCGGCTCGCCGATGTAATCCGCCGCGCCGTGCTGCTCGTACAAGCCAAACACCTCGGCGATGGTCTGTTCCGGGTTCATCACGCCGCCCCCCACAACGCACTGACATTTCGCTCGGCCATCGCCGGCCCCACGCTCATGCCTACACCGGTGTGCATCAACGCCGCGCTCACCCCTGGAGCAGCACGCAGGAATGAAAACGGTCCCGGCCCGCGCGAGCCATAGACACCTTGCCAGCGCTCCACCACCTGGATCCTGCAACCCAAGGTGTGCTCGGCCAGTTCGATCATCCAGTTATCGACGTGCTCGGCGTTGAACGGCGACGGATCGCTGCCGTAATCATGGGAATCGCCGATGATCAGCTCACCATGGGGCGTCGGGCTGATCAGCAGGTGGATACCGTGTTCATGCAGATACGGCGCCTCCCGCAGGATTTGCGCCTGTACCGGCGCGGCCTCAGGCAAGTCGGCAAACGCACCGTAGTGCACGCAACTGAGGCCGGTGAGCAAGGCGTGTTGCAGGTTGAGGTTGAGCGCAGGCCGGGCGCGCAGCATTTGCAGGCGACAGACGCTCGGGTTGAGTTCGGCGATGGCCTCGGCCAGCAGGGTTTGGTAGTCATGGCCGGAACACACGATGATCTGCTCGCCACGAAAGCTGCCGGCCGTGCTGTGCAACTGGCCGGGTTCCACATCGCGCACCAGGGTGGAAAAGTGAAACTCCACCTTCAGTTCACGGCGAAGGTAGTTGATCAGCGCCGGGATCGCTTCGCGCGAATACAGTTGCTGATCGTCCTTGCCATGCAGCGCAGCGCGGTGATGGCGGAACTGGCCGCCGTACAGGTCCTTCATTGCCGCGCCTTGCAGCAGTTCGACGTGATAGCCGTGCTCCTGCGCGCGGCCGGCACAGAAGGCTTCCAGCAGATGTTCTTCCGCTTCGGTTCGCGCGAACAGGTAAGAACCATTGCGCTTGAGTTGCAGGCTGGCGAGTTGTGCCCATTGGCCCCAGATCGCGCGGCTCTCCCGAGCCTGGTCGAGCATCGGCCCCGGTGGTTGGCCAGTGACCAGCGCCTGGCCAAAGTTGCGCACGGAGGCGCCCAGCGGGGTGGCGCTGCGCTCGAACACCCTGACCTTGAGCCCGCGCCTGGCAGCGGCGTAGGCGTGGGACAGGCCGAGGATGCCGGCGCCGACGATCAGCAAGTCGCTGTGGTGTGTCATTGAGTGATGTCCTGTTTTCAAGACCGCTATCGGGGGCTTGCCCCCGATGAGGCCAGTAGCCCTAACGAAAACCTTACTGACCCGCGACCTTCTCCGACTTGCCGTCATAGCGCTTGCGCCACTCGGTCAAGATGCTGTCGCGATTCTTCGACGCCCAGCCAAAGTCGTTCTTGATCAGGCGCTGCTCGTAGTCGGCCGGCAGTTCGGTTTGCGGCTTGGCGATGCCAGGCTGGGCGAGGACCGCAAAATTTTCTTTGTACAGGTCCATCGCGGCGGGGCTGGCAGAGAAGTCGGCGAGTTTTTTCGCCGCATCGGCGTGGGCGGAGCCCTTGATCACGGCGGTGGCTTCGATGTCCCAGCCCAGGCCTTCCTTCGGCAGGATGATGTCCAGCGGTGCGCCCTGGCGCTTGAGCTGCACGGCCGGGTACTCAAAGGAAATACCAATCGGGAATTCACCGGAAGCCGCCAGCTTGCAGGGCTTGGAGCCGGAGTGAACGTATTGGCCGATGTTCTGGTGCAAGTCGTCCATGTACTGCCAGCCCTGCTTCTCGCCGAAGGTTTGCAGCCAGGCGCTCACATCCAGGAAGCCGGTGCCGGACGAGGCCGGGTTGGGCATGACGATCTTGCCCTTGTACTCGGGCTTGGTCAGGTCCTGCCAGCTCACCGGCTTGGTCAGGCCCTGTTTCTCGGCTTCGACAGTGTTGAAGCAAATGGTCGCGGCCCACACATCCATGCCGACCCAGGCCGGTGGGTTGGCGGCGTCACGGTAGTGCTTGCCGATCTTGTCCAGGTCCTTGGGCGCGTAGTTGTCCAGCATGCCCTGCTGATCGAGAATCGCCAGGCTCGACGCGGCCAGGCCCCACACTACGTCGGCTTGCGGGCGAGCTTTTTCGGCCAGCAGCTTGGCGGTGATGATGCCGGTGGAGTCGCGCACCCATTTGATATCGATATCCGGGTTGGCCTTCTCGAAGGCCTGCTTGTAGGTCTTCAACTGCTCGGCTTCGAGGGCCGTGTACACGGTCAGCTCGGTTTTCGCGGCAAAGGCATTCAGGCTGAATGCGCTGAGTACAGCAGCGGCCAGCGCCAGGGGCTTGAACATGGTGCACTTCCTTTATCGAGGGTTATTGACCGGGCGCGGTTTGACGCCAGGCTTGGGAGCGACGCAACAGGCCGCGTGAGGCCCACGCCAGCAGCAGCGAGACGGCGGCCGAAGTGAACAGGATCAGGGTCGACATGGCCGCCGCGCCGCCCACGTTGCCGGCGTCGTCCATGTTCAGCACGGCGACGGCGGCGAGAATGGTGTCGGGGCTGTAGAGAAAAATTGCCGCCGACACCGTGGTCATCGCCGACACAAACAGGTAGCGCACGATATCCAGCAGTGCCGGCAGGCAAATCGGCACGGTCACCCGCAGGTAGTGGCGATAAAGCGGCGCCTTGAGGGACAGCGCAGCGGCTTCGAACTCGGCGTCCAGCTGGCGCAGGGCAGTGGTCGCGGTCATCTGGGCAGTGGTCAGGTAGTGCGCGATGGTGCACACCACCAGCAAGGTCATGGTCCCGTAGAACACATGCAGCGGGTTGCCGTTGAGGTTGAAAAAGAACACATAACCCAGGCCCAACACCAAGCCCGGCACGGCCATCGGCACAAAACTGAGCAGGCGCAGCGCCAGGTTGAGGCCCTTCTGGCCTTGGGTCTTTTCCATCAGGTAGGCGCCGGTAAAGATCAGCACGCTGCCGATCAACGCGGTGCACAGCGCCAAGGTCAGGCTGTTGCGATAGGCCAGCCAGCCGCCGCCGGCCGTGTCTTCGAACTGGTAGTGGTTGAGCGACAGCGACAGGTTGTACGGCCAGAATTTCACCAGCGAGGAGTACACCGCCATGCCGAACACCAGCAGCAACACGGCGCACATCACCAGCACAATGGCCAGGTAGCAGGCGTCCCGCAGCCGCGATGGCGCGGGTTGGAACACCTGGGCGCGGCCACTCATCGAATCACCCTGCCGACGACGTAACCAGGCGTCCACGCCAAAGCTGAACAGCGCCGGCAGCAGCAACACCATGCCAATCAACGCACCGCGGCCGAACTGTTGCTGGCCCACCACCGCCTTGTAGGCTTCCAGCGCCAACACCTGGTAATCGCCGCCGACCACCACGGGCACGCCGAAGTCGGTGATGGTCAAGGTGAACACCAGGCAGAACGCGGCGAACACCGCCTGGCGCGTGGCCGGCCAGGTGATGCTGCGAAATGCTCGGGCGGGGCTGGCGCCCATGCTCGATGCCGCGTCGAATAACCGAGCATCCGCCAAGGAAAGCGCTGACAACAGGATCATCAAGGCATGTGGGAAGGTGTAGATCACTTCGCCGAGGACAATGCCCCAGAAGCCGTAGATATTCTCCGAGAGCAGGCCACGTAACAGGCCCTGGTTACCAAACAGGTACACCAACGCAATCCCCGGCAGCATCGACGGTGCCATCAACGGCAGTAACGACAGGCCACGCCAGATGGCCTTGCCGGGAATCAGGGTGCGTTGCAGCGCGTAGGCAAACAGGTAGGCCAACGGTACGACGATAGCCGCCACGCTAAGGGAAACTTTCAGGCTATTGCCCAACAGCCAATGAAAGTTGGCGCTGCTCACCAGCTCTCGCGCAGCTACAAGGCCACCGCCCTGCCCCGCCTCGCTGCTGAAGCCACGCCAGAAGATCGCCAACAGCGGTAGCAGGACCGCGACACCCAGCAGGCACAGGCACAACAGTTTGCCGCCGAGCACAAAAAGGCGGTCGCCGGTTTCCGCACGGGAAACCTGGCGCGGTATCGGCAAGCTCATATCAACGGCCATCTCAGGCAAACACCTGCAGGCTACGCGGCGGCAAGGCGACCCAGATGTGCTGGGCGCCCAGGCGTGGCATGGCTTCCGGGGCCAGCTCGGCCAACAGCGGATGCCCGGGCAACTGCTCCAGTTCAAAGCTCATGCGGCAGCGGTTACCCAGGAAGGTGATCTCGCGGACTTTGGCCGGGAACAGGTTTTCTTCATGCACCGGCGGGTTGACGCTGATCGCTTCCGGGCGGCAGAACAGGCGGCCGGAGGAAGCCACACCTGCATCGTCGGCCAGGCGCATGTTCATCCCGCCGACCTGGGCGTGACTCGCGCTGTTGCGGCTGAACGGCAGCCAATTGCCCTGGCCGACAAACTCGGCCACGAACGGCGTGGCCGGACGATCATAGATTTCCTGGGGCGTGGCGTATTGCTCGACCTTGCCGTTGTTCATCACGGCGATGCGGTCGGCCATCAACATGGCTTCATCCTGATTATGGGTGACCATCAGGGTGGTGATGCCCAGCCGCCGTTGCAGTTGGCGCAACTCGGTACATAAATGCTCGCAGACACGGGCATCGAGGGCCGACATCGGCTCGTCCAGCAGCAGCAACGACGGTGCTGGCGCCAGCGCACGGGCCAGGGCGACACGCTGCTGTTGGCCACCGGACAGTTGGCCTGGGTATTTCTTTTCACTGCCGAGCAGGCCCACCAGTTCGAGCATCTGCCCGACACGCTGGCGCACTTCATCACGGCCGCTGCCGGTAAGGCCGTAGCCAATATTGGCTTCGACGCTGAGGTTGGGAAACAACGCGTAGGACTGGAACAGAATGCCGTAGTCCCGTGCCTGGGGCGGCAGCAGGGAAACATCCCGGCTGCCCAGGTACAGTTCACCGCTGTCCTGGCGCTCCAGGCCGGCGATGCAACGCAGCAAGGTGGTCTTGCCGCAACCCGACGGGCCCAGCAGACACACCAGCTCGCCGGCGGCGACGTCCAGGGACACGTTGTCCAGCGCGGTAAAGGCGCCGAAGCGTTTCTGGACACCGCGCACCTTCATTGGCGCGCCGGGGTTGCTCAGGGCTGTGTTCATGGAGGCACCTCATCAAACGGATGAGGGCCATGCTAGGCAGCCAATGCGTCCCTGGTGTGGCAGAAAGGCAAAACATGGCGATAGTGGTATTGGTGGATTTGGGTAGGCCATTCAGAGATGGGTTGCCTGGTCTACCGCAATCGGGGGCAAGTCGAATCGTCGCACCGCCCCTCCCACAGGGGACCGCATTTCCATGTTGGAACTCGGTCAATGTGGGAGGGGCTTGCCCCCGATTGGTCCCCAAAGCCACCACAAGGCTTCAGATCGGCGACATTTCCTGCGCCAACCCCAAAAACGCCGCCGGCAACCGAGCGCCTTTTCTTTCCTTGAGGCAGTAGAGATATTCCGGAATCTGCGGTGCATGCTCGATGGTCAGCACCCGTAACTGCGGGTCATGGGGCACTTCCTGGCGGGCGATGATGCTGATGCCGATATTGCGCAGCACTGCTTCGCGAATCGACTCGCGACTGCCGATTTCCAGCAGCGGCCCATAACTCACACCGGCGCCTTGCAGCATCTCTTCCGTCAGCCGTCGCGTGGTAGAACCCGCCTCACGCATCAACAGCGTATGGCCAGCGAGCGCGGTCAACGGCACATGATCCAGTTTGGCCAGGGGATGGTTGCGATGCACCGCCAGCACCAGGGGGTCGGTGCCCAATACGCGGCGGATCAAACGGGGGTCTTCCAGCAATTGCGAGGAGGCAGCGACGTCTACACGGTAATCGTCCAGGGCCTCGAGCACCTGCTGGGAGTTGCCGATTTCCACCGACACCTCCACGTGCGGCAGGCGTTCGCGAAAGGCTTTGACCAGGTCGAGGATGTAATACGGCGCCGTCGCGGCAATCCTCAGCGCCCCTTGGACCTGACCGCTGTTGCGCAGGAAAAACTCGATGTCCGCTTCCTGCTGCAACAGCGTCTTGACCATCGGCAACAGGCGCGCGCCTTCGTCGCTGACGGTGAGACGGCGGCCGCCACGGTAGAACAACTCAACGCCGTATTGGCTCTCCAGGTTGCGCACCTGGGTGGTGACGGTGGGCTGGCTCAGGCCGAGTTTTTTCGCCGCCTGGGTGATGCTGCCCAGGCGGGCGACCAGATAAAACGCCTTCAGCTCGGCACTCAGCACACCACCCTCTCATCGTCTATTTGCGCAGCAGGCGCAGGCCATTGAATACCACCAGCAGGCTCACGCCCATGTCGGCGAACACCGCCATCCACATGGTGGCCATGCCCAGGAAAGTAACGGCCAGGAAGATGGCCTTGATCACCAGCGCCAGGGCGATGTTCTGCTTGAGGATACTCGACGTTTGCCGCGACAACCGAATGAATGCGGGAATCTTGCGCAAGTCATCGTCCATCAAGGCGACGTCGGCGGTCTCGATGGCGGTGTCCGTGCCTGCGGCGGCCATGGCAAAACCGATCTCGGCGCGAGCCAGGGCCGGGGCGTCGTTGATGCCGTCGCCGACCATGCCCACGCGGTGGCCTTGGTCGTAGAGGGTTTCGATGGCTTGCAGTTTATCGGTGGGCAACAGGTCGCCCTGGGCCTGGTCGATGCCGACCTGGGCTGCGATCGCCTGGGCGGTGTGGGTGTTGTCGCCGGTGAGCATCAGGGTCTTGATGCCCAGCTCATGCAACTGCTGGATGGCTTCGCGGCTGCTGTCCTTGACCGTATCGGCCACGGCGAACAGCGCCAGCGGGCCGGATGTGTCGAGCAGCAGCACCACGGACTTGCCTTGTTTTTCCAGGGCGAAGAGTTTTTCTTCCAGGGCTGGCGAACACAGGCCCAGGTCTTCCACCAGGCGGTGGTTGCCCAGGTGGTAGGTTTGACCGTTGATATCGCCGCGCACACCGCGACCGGCCAGCGCTGCGAAGTTATCCACAGCGTGGGTCGCCAGGTTTTTATCCACAGCCGCCAAGGCGATCGCCAGGGACACCGGGTGATCGGACCGCGCGGCCAAACTCGCGGCCAGGGCCGGTGCGCTGTCTTCGACATTCGGGAACAGCGCCAGGTAATCGGTTTGCACCGGCTTGCCGTGGGTAAGGGTGCCGGTCTTGTCGAGGGCCAGGTAGTCGAGCTTGTAACCGCCCTCCAGGTACACGCCGCCCTTGATCAGGATGCCTTTGCGCGCCGCGGCGGCCAGGCCGCTGACAATGGTCACCGGGGTGGAGATCACCAGCGCGCAGGGGCAGGCGACCACCAGCAGCACCAGCGCGCGGTAGATCCAGTCAAACCACACGCCGGCCATGAACAGCGGCGGGATCAACGCCACGCCCAGGGCGAACAGGAACACAGCCGGGGTGTAGATCCTCGCGAAGCTGTCGACAAAGCGCTGGGTCGGTGCACGCGCGCCTTGGGCCTGTTCCACCGCGTGAATGATCCGCGCCAGCGTGGAATTGTTGGCTGCCGCCGTCACCTTGTATTCCAGGGAGCCGGCCTGGTTGATAGTGCCGGCAAAGACCTTATCGCCCGCTGCCTTCTCAATCGGCAGGCTTTCGCCGGTGATCGGCGCCTGGTCGACAGTGGATTGGCCGGCGGTAACTTCGCCGTCCAGGCCAATGCGCTCGCCAGGTCGAACCCGCACGATTGCACCCAGTTCGATGTTTTTGACTGGTTGTACGCCCCACGATCCATCCGCCTGCCGTACCGTGGCCTGCTCCGGCGTCATCTGCATCAAGCCGCTGATCGCGTTGCGCGCCCGGTCCAGGGACTTGGCTTCGATCAACTCGGCCACGGTGAACAGGAACATCACCATCGCCGCTTCCGGCCACTGGCCAATCAGGATCGCACCGGTGACCGCGATACTCATCAGCGCGTTGATGTTCAGGTTGAGGTTTTTCAGGGCTATCCAACCCTTTTTATAGGTGGTGAGGCCGCCACTGAGGATCGATACCAGCGCCACGATGGCGATCACCCAGGTCGGCGCGGCATTGGTAAAGTGCAACACTTCGGCGCCCAGTGCGCCCACGCCAGACAACGCCAGCGGCCACCAGTGCTTCTTGGCTGGCGGCTCGGCGGCCGGGACGCCCTCTTCGATCGGATCGGCGTGCATGCCCAGGGATTTGATGGCCTCGACAATCGACGCAGTGCTCGGCAGGTCATGGGTGACGCCGAGTATGCGGTTGATCAGGTTGAACTCCAGTTGCTGCACGCCGGCCAACTTGCCCAGTTTGTTCTGGATCAGCGTTTGCTCGGTGGGGCAGTCCATGGCTTCGATACGGAAGGTGCTCAGGCGTGAGCCGGCGGTCTGGGCATCGCTCAGTCGCACCAATGCAGGCGCCGGGGTACCGGAGCAGCAGGAGCCGCCATGGCCGTGATCATGCACGGGCGTAAGTTTCTTCGGCGCATGATCGTGCTCATGGTCGTGATCGTGATCGTGATCGTGATCGTGGTCATGCTTATGCGGGGTGTGGAAGGAGTCGCTCATCAGGTCGCGTCCGTAAGGTGCCTGTTGCCAAGTAAAGACCCTGTAGCCACTATAGGGTCAAGCACCCATTTGGAGATTGCTGCGATGAAGATCGGCGAACTGGCCAAACTGACCGACTGCCCGGTGGAAACCATCCGTTATTACGAGAAGGAAGGCCTGCTGCCGCCCCCGGCGCGCACCGAGGCCAACTACCGTGTGTACACCCAGGCGCACACCGAACGGCTGGTGTTTATCCGCAATTGCCGCAGCCTCGACATGACCCTGGAAGAAATCCGTAGCCTGCTCGGGCTGCGCGACAGCCCTCAGGACCAGTGCGAAAACGTGAATGCATTGATCGACGAGCATATCCACCATGTGAAAGCGCGGATCGATGGGCTGCTGGCGTTGCAGGAACAGTTGATCGACCTGCGCCAGCGCTGTGGCAGCGGGCCGGAGCTGGACCAGTGCGGGATTTTGCAGCGGCTGGAGGTCAGCGGCGGTGTCGCTGCCAGCGAGGCTGAGCCTTCGCACGTGGGCAGAAGCCACGGCCACTGACTCAAGGCGACACAGATCAAATGTGGGAGGGGGCTTGCCCCCGATAGCAGTGGATCAGCTAAGTATTAGGTGGCTGACAT